>NZ_LNAM01000173.1 GCF_001461035.1 Acetivibrio ethanolgignens
TCGGGAACCCTGACTGGTAAGAAAAAGGGCACAGTAAATGTGAAGGTTACGATTACTTTGCAAAGCGGACAAAAGAAAACAATTACGAAAAAGGTAACAATTAAGTAAAAGGGGCAGTGCTTGAAAAAAAGATAGCAATTAAATTCCCATGATGTTATAATATTGAGTGGAATTATTTCGTATAACATAAGAAAGGGAATTGTATCATGCTTGGAATTTTCGATAAAAAGGAATTGAAAAAAGTAGTGCTTGCTATAGCAGGCTGTTTTCTGTTTGCCTTGGGTGTTAATATATTTACTGTGCCGATAAAGCTGTATTCCGGTGGATTTATTGGTATTGGACAGATTGTTCGTACTCTGCTCGTAGATTATGCTCATCTGAATCTGGGAGATATCGATATTGCAGGTATTATTTATTTCCTGTTGAATGTACCACTGTTTATACTGGCATATCGTTCTTTGGGGCAGCACTTTTTTTGGAAAACAGCAATCAGTGTAGTAGCAATGACAGTCGCAATGACTATAATTAGAAGTCCATCGGTACCGATTATTGAAGACCCCCTGGCAGCCTGTTTTATTGCAGGACTAATTTCTGGAACTGGTGTTGGAATTACCTTAAGACAGGGAGCCTCCGGCGGTGGACAGGACATTCTGGGTGTGTTTTTTCTGAAAAAGTACAGCAACTTTAGTGTTGGAAAGATGGCGCTGCTTGTAAACTTCTTTGTGTACTTTGTCTGCCTCCTTTTATTCGATGTACCGACAGTCATTTATTCTATTATATTTACGATGATACAGTCTTTTGTAATTGACAAGGTACATTTCCAGAATATCTGTATCGAGGTTACGATTTTTACAAAGGAAAAGGAAGACGAAATCCGGAATTTTATTCAGGAAGAATTAGGTCGTGGCACCAGCTACTGGCATGCGAAGGGCGGTTATACCGATGAAGAAAATACGATTATCTATACCATTATTTCGAAGCACGAGCTGGGAACCTTGCGAAGAAGGATTAACAACATCAATCCGACAGCCTTTGTAGTAACAAAGGAAAATGTTTCTGTGGATTTGGGAAATTTTATAAAAAAGATATAAGAAAAACGGCGGTCTGCAGTAAGGCAGATCGCCGTTTGATTTTTATTTCACAGTCACCTTAAGGGTGGCTTTCTTTTGGTTATAGGTAGTGACCGTAATCGTAGCACTTCCTTTCTTTTTTGCGGTAATTTTACCGGACTTACTAACAGTAGCTACGGCCTTGTCGCTAGAAGAAAAGGTAAGCTTGTTGCTGTAGGCACCGGAAGAAAAGCTCGTTTTTAAAGGATAGGTTTTTCCTGCCTTTAGATTTTTAGGTGAACTTCCAGTACTGATAGAAAGCGTTACCTTAGTTGGAGCCTTTTTGACCTTAACAGTAATGGAGGATTCAAAGCCACTGCCGGTGGTCGCTGTGATTACAGCAGTTCCGGCCTTTTTCGCCGTAATTTTTCCAGATTTTGATACGGTGGCAATACTCCTATCAGAGCTTGTAAAGGTAACGTTGTCGGTGCAGCCTGCCGGAGAAAGCTTGTAGGAAGGGCTATAGGTTTCCCTGACACCCAGTGTGACAGCCTTCGTCTTGTACATGATGCTGTCAGCCTCCATATAGGAAAAATTCAAATCACAGGAACCCTTGCCGTTATTTGTGTTGGCACCGGAAACATCACCGTTTTCTGTAAACTGCCAGATATCACAGGCGACAGGTAGCTTAGGGCAATCAGTGGCAGAAGTGCCTCCGGTGTAGGAGGCAATCCAGACCTTGTAGTCCTTAAGCTCCGCCCAGTTAAAGTCCTCTTTGGCATGGGAGGCACTGGTGTAAATCATAGGTGTATAGCCTGCAGCAGCAATGGTTTCGCAAAAGGCCTTTGCAATAGCAGTTGTATTTTCGATACCACCGGCAAAGGAACCAGGCAGTTCAATGTCATAGGCTATCGGATACTCTAAAGGACGGCCGTCCAGGATTTTTAAGCAGTATTCTGCATTTTTGACAGCACCTTCCGGAGTGCGGACGCTGCACAGATGGTAGACACCGCGTTTGAGGCCAATAGAGCTAGCACCGGCATAGTTTGCTTCAAACTGCTCATCCATGTCTTCAGTAAAATCACCGCTTTCCGGCTCAGAGCCATCACCGGTTTTAATCATGACAAAATCAATGTTCTGCTCAGCTATCTGGGCCCAGTCTACCGTGCCGTTGTGGTAGGAAAGATCCATGCCGACATGACCCTCCAGGGTGTCTGGATTGATTTTTTCCGCTGCCAGGGCAGAGGCCGGAAGGCCGGTTATCATTAATGCACTGATACTCAGTGTAGCAATAAGCTTGTTCCATTTCATAAACTTCCCTCATTTCTTGTTTTTTACATATAGAAAGTATAGAACAAAATAGCGTTAAATACAAGAAAAAGAAAACATAAAAATAAAGTAAGAGAATTGTAAGGAATGGGAAAATAAGATATGATAGAATAAAGCCAGGTTAATGAGAACTGGCGGGAAAGGAGAAAATAAATGGAAAATATAGGAATATTAGTAGTAGATGATGATAAGGAAATTGCGGATTTGGTTGAGATTCATCTGATTAGTGATGGCTATAATGTATATAAAGCAAATGATGCAATGGAGGGACTTAAGCTCTTAAAGGAAAAGGACATTCAGCTGGCGATTCTGGATATCATGATGCCTGGGATGGATGGACTAACGATGTGTAAAAAAATCAGGGAAAGCAGCACGATACCAATTATTATGCTGAGTGCTAAATCTACGGATCTGGATAAGATTGTAGGTTTAAGTAATGGAGCTGATGATTATGTTATTAAGCCTTTTAATCCATTGGAGCTGACAGCCCGGGTAAAATCCCAGCTACGAAGATACACGACTTTCAATCCGGGGACTGTGAAGGATACAGTTTCGTCGGAGGTAATTCTGGAAAACCTAAGCATTCATAAGGATAATCACCGGGTCATTGCCTATGGAAAGGAAGTTAAGCTGACGCCGATTGAATTTGATATTTTATACCTGCTTGCCAGCAATCTGGGCAAGGTATTCAGTACAGAAGAGATTTTTGAACGGGTATGGAATGAAAAAATGTATGAAGCAAATAACACGGTTATGGTACATATTCGGCGTCTGCGTGAAAAAATAGAACTAGATTTCCGCAATGCCCAGATTATAAAAACTGTATGGGGAGTTGGATATAAGATTGAAAAGTAATGAATTCCAGGAAATAGGTCCGATGAAAAGCTTTCGGGCGAAAATTATTATTTACAGCCTTTTAAGTCTTATTTATACTGTGCTTACAGAGGTGGCTGTTTATACACTTGTAAAGCTGATAGCAAGCTTTGTTTTATCTGTAAGCAGTAAACCAAAGCCGGCAGAGGTATTTATGGAGAAAACAGCCCTGTCTGGCAGTATGGCATTGCACCCAGGACTAACGAAGGGAGCTTTCTTTGTATTTCTGGTGGCAGTAGCAGTTTTTGTAGGAATTGTCCTGTTTATTTTGTATTTCCTGCTCCTGAGCCGGAAAATGGTAAAGTATTTAAATCAGATTGTAGAGGGTATCCGAAAGATGAGTAATGGAAATTTAACTACCCGGATTGAGATTGCCGAAGAGGACGAATTTTCCATGATTGGAAACCAGTTAAATAAGATGGCAGACAATATTATAGGCCTGATGGATAAGGAAAGAAATAACGAAAAGGTAAAAAATGATTTGATTACCAACGTGGCTCATGACCTGCGGACACCGCTGACCTCAATTATCGGGTATCTGGATCTGGTTATTAAAAATGAAGAGCTGGAGGAAGAGACAAAGAAAAAATACATCCGGATAGCCTATGATAAGGCATTGCGGCTGCAGAGCCTTATCGGAGATTTGTTCAGCTTCACTAAGGTAAGCACCGGAGAGATGGTACTGAAGAAAACAAGGATTGATATCGTAAAGCTGGTTGAGCAGATGGTGGAGGAATTTTATCCCTCCTTCCAGGAAAACGGACTGGAATATGAATTTTCCTCAGACTGTGACAGTGCAGTGATTGAAGCAGATGGAGATTTGATGGCAAGGGCCTTTTCCAATCTGATTAGCAATGCTGTAAAATATGGAAAAGATGGAAAAGTTATAAGGATATGGATTCACAGGACACAGAGTACGGTATCGGTATCTGTACTCAACTATGGGGAGGTAATACCGGAGGAGAGCCTGGAGCACATTTTTGATCGTTTTTATCGGGTGGAGAATTCTCGTTCTGTAGAAACCGGAGGTAGTGGCCTTGGCCTTGCCATAGCGAAAAAAATTGCTGTAATGCATGGTGGAAGCATCCGGGCAGAGAGCGGTGTTGGCGGTACTGTTTTTGAGATAAGACTGCGAATTTAGAAAAAAGGAGACTCGTATGAAGAAAAAAAGAAGGCTTTTAACAGGAATCTGGCTTCTTGCTTTTGCAGCAGCTCTTATCCTTGGAGGCTGCGGGAAGACAACCACTATATCAGAGGAGATTGACCAGACAGCAGAGCCGGAGGCAACGCCGGCTGTATTTCAGGGTGGCAGTCTTACCTTGTCCATTGATTATGGTTATGATAAATATGTAAAGAACGGCCGTTATATGCGTGTTTTAGCTGATATTACCAACGAAGGAGCAGATTTTTCCGGTGCGCTGCAGGTGATTATTCCGTCACATAGCCGGGAAAAATTTATGTACCAAAAGGAGGTTTCTCTGGCGGCTGGCGAGACAAAGCGGCTGGAAATGGCGGTACCGGTTGGCAGCTCTGCGAACCGCTATAATTTTCTATTGGCTGATAAGGAAGAAAATGTCGTTGCGAAAAAAACAGTAAAGGCTTATGTATACCGGGAAAGTACATTTTTTACAGGAATTCTTACGGATGATATCCAGGGACTTTCCTATCTGTCGGATAACCAGATGAAGACCTTTTATCTGGAAGCAGATACCTTCCCGGAGGATGTGATGGGACTGGATTCGCTGGATATTCTTATTATCAATGATTTTAATACCGACCAGTTGAATGAAAAGCAGTATGAGGCCGTAAAGAACTTTGTTATGCAGGGAGGTACCCTGGTACTGGGGAGCGGAAGCACGGGAGTAAAAACGCTGGCAGTCTTTGATGATAGCTTTCTTACAGGAACTATGGGAGAGGTATTTTCAAAGGATACTACCTTTGGCTTAAATGAGGAGAGGCTTCAGGAGATAAAGACCCAGTTTCTGGAGGAAACCTTAGAGCAGCAGACTTCAGCTCCTGAGGAGAATAGTCTTAATCAGCTTACGGTAAATGCAATTAAGAAGGATATTTTGGATATTCATCTGGAGGGAGCTACCACCTTGGTAAAGGAGGACGATGTAGTACTTCTCGAGGGTCTTTATAAGGGCAAGGGAAGAGTACTTTTGTCTACGATGGATCTGGGGCTGGATACCGGTCTTTGGAATACCATCGGCAGAGAGATAGCTGAAAAGATAGCAGATAATGTAAGTATTTCAAGGCGTGTAAGAATTGATGAAGAAACCCAGGGAAATGACTATTCCTACCTTAAACATTCGGTAGTGGATATGGTTGATGAGGATAAGATACCTAAGGTAGGGAAATATATTGTTGTGCTTCTGGTCTATGTTCTTCTGATTGGTCCACCGCTCTATATTGTATTGAAAAAACTGGATAAACGGAATTTGATATGGGTTATCATACCAGCTTTTTCTGTTCTATTTGGATCCTTTATTTATGGAATTGGTGGACAGACCCGTCAGGATGACCCATATATCGGCTTTTTGACTATCAATACCCAGAATAATGGAATTCTTAATCAGGAAACGATATTTGGTGTAACAGCACCCTATAATGATGACTATGATTTAAATTTTTCCAGTGATAAAAATATTGTACCGGAGGTAGAGATAAACAACTATTATCATTCCTCAACTACAGTCTCTGAGGACAGCAGCTATAATATTGCTGTAAAATATGGCGGCAGCACGACACAGATACGGGTTCGGGATTATCCTGCCTTTGAAACGGTATATTTTAATATGACAAGCTCAGAGCCGGCAGCGGGAGAGGTTGCAAGTAGCCTGAGCTTTGATGAATGGAAGATAACAGGTGGGGTAACGAATCGTCTGGGCTATGACTTAAAGCAGGCTGTTCTTTATGCGTATGGAGTTATTTATCCTTTAGGTGACCTGGAGCAGGGACAGAGCGTAACTCTGGATGAAAAGGAAAGCATTCTGACAATAAATCCTGGCGGCATCTATAATAATGACCTTCTGACAAAAATCAGTGGTGGCAGCCCCTATGGACATCCAAAGGGGCAGAGGACAGAAAATGTAAGATGGTATTATGCCTATGAATATATGCTTTCAAAAATGGTGTCACGGGCTGACCAGGGCTGTTATCTGATAGGCTTTTCAGAAAATGCTGAAAGTGAGTTTCTGGAGGAAACCGGACTGGATACCAATGGGGCTTCCATGACGGTAGCAGAGGTGCCTGTAGATCTTACAGGAGAGCTTGGCACACTGATACCAAGAGTGGATGTTTACATGCAGAATGTAGATGGTGCTTATAATATGGGAGGGCGATATATCTATGAGGATAGCCTCTCGATGGATTTACAATTCGGCAGTGATGAAAGAATTACAAGGCTGGTTTACAGCGAGGAGTTGAATTACGAATTTAAGCAGATATCGTATCCGAATACATTTGCCGGTGAAATTCTTGGGTATAACTATACAACCGGAGAATATGATATCCTTTTTGAGAGCGAGCAGGCGGGCAGTGTAGATATAAGGCCTTATCTGAGTGAGGATAATAGAGTGAGACTGTCTATCCGCCCAGATGCAGCAGTAATACAGAATTATGGACAGGTAGTGATGCCGGTGCTGTCCGCGGTAAAGGAGGAAAGGTAGATGCTGGAGATTAGAGATTTATATAAACGCTATGGCAAATTTACCGCACTGGACGGCTTAAATCTGGAGATTGGAAAAGGGGAGCTCTTTGGCTTCGTAGGTCCCAATGGTGCCGGAAAGACTACAACGATGCGGATTATGGCAGGACTTTTAAAGGCAGACAGTGGTAGCGTTAGAATTAATGGTGTGGATGCAGTAACTCAGCCGGCGAAAATAAAGGAAAAAATAGGCTATATGCCGGATTTTTTCGGTGTTTATGACAATCTGAAGGCTATGGAATATATGGAGTTTTATGCTTCTATTTATGGAATAGAAGGGCTGGAAGCAAGGGAGCTCTGCCGCGATTTGATGAAGCTGGTTAACTTAGAGGATAAGGAAGATGCCTATGTAGACGGCCTGTCCCGTGGTATGAAGCAGCGGCTCTGTCTGGCGAGAAGCCTGGTGCATAATCCGGAGCTTCTGATACTGGATGAGCCTGCTTCCGGTCTCGACCCAAGAGCCCGCTTCGAGATGAAGGAGATTCTTAAGAACTTAAGCAGTATGGGAAAAACTATTATTATAAGCTCCCACATTCTGCCGGAACTGGCGGAGATGTGTACCTCCATCGGTATTATAGAGCATGGAAAAATGGTAGTAAAGGGTACGGTTGATGACATTATGAGCCGTATGAGTGCGTCTAATCCGCTGTTGATACGTTTTGCTTCGGGAAAACAGGAGGCTATTCAGCTTCTGAAGGAGAATCCCGCAGTAAAGAGCATTGCTATCCAGGAGGACAGCGTAGCTGTAGGTTTTGGAGGCGGCCAGGAGGAGGAAGCTCATTTGTTGGCCCAGCTTGTAACAGCCGGTATTGGCATCTGCCATTTTGGCAGAGAGGAGGGAAATCTTGAGTCCCTGTTTATGCAGCTGACAAAGGAGGATGAAGATGAAGGTTAAAATTAATCCTGTGTATAAAAAGGAATTAAAAATCAGTGTCCGCTCCATCCGGCTGTCATTGACGATGCTTGCGTACAATACACTGCTGGCAATGATTGGACTGCTAGCCTTTTACTTTAATTTTGAAGCCAGCGGCTATCGGAGTATCAATTACAGCGGTATGCTTATTGTATACACCTTGATCGCTGTATTGGAATTTGCTCTGATTTTGTTTGTGGTACCTGCTTTCACGGCTAATGCTATTGCAGGAGAGAGAGAAAAACAGACGCTGGAAATACTTTTGACTACTACGTTGAAGCCGGAGCAGATTATCATTGGCAAGCTGATGTCTTCGATTAGTACGATTATTCTTCTGATTTTTTCCAGCTTTCCAATTATGGCAATTGTATTTGCCGTAGGCGGTGTACGCTTTATAGATTTGCTTCGATTTATGGTATTTGCCTGCATTACGGCGGTGTTTATTGGAAGTATTGGAATTTTATTTTCAACGCTGTTCAAAAAAACAGTACCGGCAACGGTATTTACCTATGGTGCGGTATTAGTTCTGACCCTGGGGACTCTGGCCGTTTTGTTTGTTATTTATCTCCTTGTGCAGCAAAGCTATGAGACCCAGTATTACAATAATGGAGCCATAGGATCTTATAATCCGCCGAAGCTTGAAAATCTGTCACTGCTTCTTTTGATTAACCCGGCGGTAACCATGGTTTCCATGATTACAAAGCAGTATGGAAGCAGGGAGGTTCTGGTGGAGTTTCTGAATACCTTTGGTGGCGTTCATGAAGCGGTCAGTGCTTACTGGGATTATATCAGTATCGGAATACAGCTTTTACTGTCCGGTATTTTCTTAAAAATAGCAGCGTGGAAGCTGCGGGTAAAGTAGTCTTAGTAGGAAGGAGGCGGGACTTTGGAGAGAAAAGAGCTTCTGATTTATATTAAAAAAGTGCAGAAAAGAGTATTTTTAAAGGAAGCAGCAGAGATTCTTCTCTGGTATCTTTTTGGCGGCTTTGGCATTGGGATTCTGATTAATGTGATATCTTTACTGGTGCCACTTTATGATGCCTGGAGATTTTCAGCCGGAGCAGTGCTTTTACTCTTTTTTCTGGGTATATGCTATGGAGCTTTAAAATTTCCACGAAAGAAAAAAGCAGCCCGCTTTCTGGATGAAAAGGGACTGAAGGAACGTGTAACAACGGCACTGGAGCAGCTGGAGGATGATTCAGAGATGGCCAGGCTACAGTGGCAGGATACGATGGAGAGACTAAAAGACTTTTCTGTAAAGGAAAGCTTTCCATTGAAAATAAACATAAGAAAGCTTTTGGTGCTGCTTGGGGTGCTTGGTACTTTTGCAGCAACGGCACTGCTCCCTTCTAAGGCAAAGGAGGAGGCTGTTGCAAGGCATGAGCTATCAGAGCAGGTGAAGGTCCAGGTACAACGGGCTGAGGAATTTAAAAAGCTTCTTGATACGGAAAAAGAGCTTAAGGAGCTCTTGCAGGCAGGGAGAAAGGAGGCTCTGAAGGGGCAGCTTGACCAATCTATCAGAGAGCTGTCTTCGGCAAAAAGCGAAGGGGAGCTTCGAAAAGCACAGCTTCGGCTGGAAAAGAAGGTCGAGAAGGCTTTGGAGAATGGAAGCTTTAAAAGTTTAAGTCCTAAGGCTGTTTCTCTGTTGGAAAGTTACCTGCCGGGATTTACAAAGGAGCAGCTGGAGTTGGCGGTAAATGTGGATGCTGGAAAGGACGGCTCCAGTGGTCAATCAGACAGTGGTGAAGCTGGTAAGACCGGCACTGGCGGTGAGAGTGGTGAAGCTGGCACCGGAGCCGGAAACGGGAAAAATGGTACTGGAACGGGGAATGGTGCTGGCGGTAAAGGAAGCGGCACCGGCACCGGTTATAATTACGGCAGCAGCCAGGGAATAGAAAAGGCAGATAAAAGCAACCATGGTACCCCGGAGCAGATTACAATTCCGGGAAGACAGGTCGGTAGCGACGAGAATTTGACAGGAGCCGGAGAAGATGGCACAGCTTTCTCTCAGAAGGGAGCCCGGAGCGAGGGCTTTCGGGGAGAAGTGGTTGACTATGGCACGGTGCTGGGCGAATACAGCCAGGCAGCCTATGGACAGCTGGGAGATGGAAGAATCCCGGCGGGGATGGAATCCGTTGTAAAGAATTATTTTGATGGTTTGAATGAATAAAGGGCAGGAGGGACCAAATGGAGGACAGATTTCAGAGCTTTGCGGCAGCAGCAGTACGCTGTGAGGAGGAGATAGGAAAGGCGATTATTGGGCAGAAGGACGTAATCCGGCAGATGCTGATAGGACTTTTGATTGATGGCAATGTATTGCTGGAAAGTGTGCCGGGATTGGGAAAGACCCAGATGGTAAAATCTATGGCAAGGGCACTTTCCTTGTCCTTTTCCCGGATTCAGTTCACACCGGATTTGATGCCGGCAGATGTGACAGGAACCAACTTAATTGTTAAAGAAAAAGAGCAGAATGTATTCCGATTTCAGGAGGGGCCAATCTTTGCTCATTTGGTGCTGGCTGACGAGATTAACCGTGCTACACCAAAGACTCAGGCGGCTCTTTTAGAGGCGATGCAGGAAAAAACGGTAACAGCAGGCGGCGTGACCTATACTCTGCCCCAGCCCTTTATGGTGCTGGCGACCCAGAACCCGATTGAAAACGAAGGAACCTATCCGTTGCCAGAGGCACAGCTGGATCGCTTTGCCTTTAAAATTCAGGTGGATTTTCCAAGTCTTTCCGAGCTGAAGAAAATCATGGAGCTTACCGTAACCAATAAAAGGACAGAGCTTTCTCCGGTACTTAGCGGCGAAGAGATTCTTAAGATGCGAAGCCTGTTAAAGGAGGTTCCAATGGCAGAACCGGTAAAGGACTATGCCCTCCGACTAGTGCTGGCAACTCACCCGGAGTGGGAGGAAGCACCAGAGATTACGAAAAAATATGTGACAAACGGAGCCAGCCCTCGTGGAGCCCAAACGATTTTTCTGGCAGCTAAGGCAAGGGCTATTCTGGAGGGCAGATATAATGTGGCCTTTGAGGATATTGATTTTGTTATGCTTCCGGTACTGCGACACCGGCTGATACCGGCCTTTGATGCCGTATCGGAGGGCGTTTCTATGGATTTTGTGCTGGAGGAGATAAGAAAAGAGCTGACAAAGAACCGATAGGAGTACTATTATGGGAGAAGCACAAGAAAGCAGATTGTTTGACAGTGAATTTTTTGCAGGCTTAAGTCGCCTTACCCTGGTGATGAAAAAGAAGCCCAGAATGGGGATGAATGGTGGAAGAAAGTCCTCTGCAAAGGGCAGCAGTGTGGAATTTTCTGATTTCCGGGAATATCTTTTAGGGGATGATTTGCGATATATTGACTGGAATGCCTACGGACGGCTGAATAAGCTTTTTGTGAAGCTTTTTATGGAGGAAAAGGAGGGAATTTTTCATATCCTCCTTGATGCAAGTGCCTCCATGACCTATGGAAAGGACAGGAAAGCAAGACAGCTGGCAGCTATGCTTGCTTACATGGCGATTCAGAATCTGGATCGGGTATATGTGTCCTTTTTGCATGCAGACGGCCGAGTGCAGACAACCCGGGGACTGACGGGAAGACGTGCCTTTAAGGAGCTTCTATTCCAGCTGGAAAGAATGGAGTTCTATGGGGAAACGAATCTTTACGAGAGTGCCCGGCAGCTTAACTTTCATGGACAGGGCATGACAATCATTCTGTCGGACTTTTTTGACTATAGTGATAAGGAAGAGCTTTTGCGATTTCTTGTTTATAAAAAGCAGGAGACCGTTCTTCTGCAGCTTTTATCGGAGGAAGAAAGAGAGCCGTCTTTTCTGGGAAACAGTAACCTCATTGATGAGGAAACCGGAAAGGAATTGAGGCTTACGATGTCAGGACAGGCAAAGAGGGAGTACAAAAGAAGTCTGGATAAGATGGAGGATACCCTGGGAAGACTGGCAGTGCGTTATCAGGCTGTGTACCTTACCTGTATTGCCGAAAGGGAGCCGGAGCAGATTTTGATGGAGCTTACCCGGGGCGGCGGAAAAGGAAGAAAAGAAGGAGGAAGTAAGAGATGAGAATGGAACAGCTGTGGCCGTTGGGTTTTCTGATACTGCTTCCTTTTATTGTGCTGTTATATATATTAAAGGAAAAGGCGGAAGACAGGCGGGTATCGTCGCTGTATCTGTGGCAGGAGGCTTATCGGAGTCTGGAGGCACGCACGCCATGGGAGAAGCTGAAGAATAACCTGCTTTTGTATCTCCAGTTAGCTCTAACACTGCTTTTGATTCTGACATTGTGCGGACCATACTTAAACCGTGGGCAGAGGACCTGGCAGGATGTAGTGATTGCTCTGGATACCAGCGGCAGCATGAACAGTATCTATTATGAAGAAGGAAAAGCTACAGAAAGAACCCGATTGGAGGAGGCTAAGGAGCGGGCGATAAGGTATGTAGACTCCCTCCCGATGGATACCAGGGTGACACTGGTGACAGCTTCCCAGAATGCGGAGCTTGTTTTTACCAGGAAAACAGACCGCTACAGTATAAAGGAGGAGCTTCGGGGAATTAAGGGAAGTGACCTTCCTGGAAATCTTTCCTTTGCAGCCGACCTCGTCAAGGCCATGTCAGCCCAATGGGAAAGCTGCCAGACGGTTTTTTTTACAGATGAGACCGTGGATACCAAGGGACTTTTGGCAGTAACGGAATATATGGGAAGTCCGGGAGCCAATCTGTCTGTGACCCAGGTAAGTCACCGGGAGCTGGAAAATGGAAAAAGTGACATTCTGGTGCGGGTGGAAAATACAGGAGGGACAGAAATGGCCTCTGATGTAAATCTGTATCTGGATGAAAGTCTGGAGCAGATACAGTCTGTCCGTCTAAAGCCTGGAGAACATACGGTGCTTTATTTCAGAAATGTCTATGTAAAGGAGTCGGTGGCAGCAGAGCTAAATGAAGCTGATGACCTGGACTCAGATAACATAGCCTATGACTGTATTAGGGAAAGAGAAGCTCAGATGATACTTTTAGCTTCAGAAAAAAATGTTTTTCTGGAAAAAGCTCTGATGAACCTGGAAAATGTGGAGGTTTATAAAACCAATGATATTACCGGGCTGGAGCAGGAGCTGGACTTTGATTTCTATGTTTTTGACGGCATGCTCCCTGAGAAGCTTCCGCAAAAGGGAAGTTTGTTTTTTATAAATCCAAAGAAGAGTATTGACGGCCTTTTTACAATCGAAGGAGAGGCCGAGGGTGTCTGGGTAGAAGAAAAAGGAACGGAGTTTGGCTTTAGCGTCTCGACCTTGAAAAAGATAAAGACACCGGGCTGGGCGAAGGCCTTTTACCAGGCAGGAGAATATGGAGCCGGATTTTCTGGAGAAAAGAATGGAAGAAGAATAACGGTACTTGCCTTTGATGTTCATGGAAGTGAATGGCCACTTCTGCCGGAATTCCCTTTGAAAATATACGAGCTTGGCAGGGAAAGCCTGGAAACCGGACTTTTGTCGGAAAATAAAATAACAGCCGGCGGCAAAGTAAGCATTTATGGGCAAAATGGAACCTGGACCTATACTGATACAGAAAAGACTGGTTTTAAGAGAATTAAGGACGGTGAGGAGCAGGAGCTTCTGGCGGTAAACTTTCCGGATGCAGAAAGTCGGGTGTGGAAATCGCTAAGTGCTGCTGATGCCGGAGATAAGGATGGAAAAGCCGGAGAAAACAGGCTGTCTGCAGGACTTCCGCTACGCCGCCTGTTTCTTTTTCTTGGTTTCTGCCTTTTGGCGGTCGAGGGAATGGTTTATTTTAGGCAGGACACCTTTGGACTAAGAAGCAGAAGACAGAAAACAGCTATTCTTTTGCTTCGTGGTCTGGTTGTTATCTGTCTTTTACTGGCATGGAGTAATCCATCCTTTGTGCTGGGAAAGCAGCCGAGTGCTACCGTATTTTTGGTAGATGTCTCTGACAGCGTGGCAGGCCGGGAAATAGAGGCGGTTGCTTTTGTAAAGGAAGCGATAGATGCTCTGCCGGAAAGAGAACAGTCCGGAGTCATTGCCTTTGGAAAAGAGGCACATATTGAGCAGTTTATGAATGAGAAAAGGCTGTTTTCTGAGCTGGAAACCGTTGTCACTTCCTCTGCGACTAACCTAAACCGGGCTGTGGCAACAGCCCTCGGTATGTTTCCGGATAATGCTCCGAAGAGGCTGGTGCTTTTGACCGATGGCAAGGAAACAGAAGGGAGCATAGAAGAATTTTCTACGCTTTTAAAGGAGAAAAAGATACAGCTGGCTGTAAAGAAATGGGAGAATGCCGGAACTGCTGAGGTAAGTGTTGACAGTGTTGTAGTGCCGAATAAGGTAAGTATCAAAGACAGCTTTAAGGTAAGCATCCGCATTCAGAGTAATGTGGAGACTGGAGCGGTGCTGTCTCTTTATGCGGGAAATGAAAAGAAAGCAGAAAAGCAGCTTAAGCTTCAGAAGGGAAGTAACCAGTTTGTATTCACCGACCGACAGACAGCACCAGGGCTAAAAAGCTATCGGGTTATTATAGAGCCGGATGTGGATTCGATAACGATAAACAATGAGTACTGTGCCTATACCCAGGCAGAGAGTCCGGAGACCATTTTATTTATTGAAGGAAAGCCGGGGCAGGGAGATGAGTTTGCCCGGCTTTTAACGGCAGCGAACATCTCTTATCAGAGAATGGTTCCCCAGGCGGCTCCAAGAACCTTGATGGAGCTGTTGGCATACCGCTCTGTATTTTTACTGGATGTTTATGCTCCGGACCTTCCGGAGGGTTTTTTTAATAATATAGAGGCCTATGTAAGGGACTACGGCGGTGGTCTTGCAGCCATTGGCGGCAGCAACAGCTTTGCTCTGGGCGGCTATCGTGATACACCGCTGGAGAGTGTACTCCCGGTAGATATGGATCTTAAGGGAGAGAAGGAAATCCCGAAGATGGCGATGGTTATGGTAATTGATCGCTCGGGAAGCATGTCTGCCGGAGATGGAAGAGTGACCCAGCTGACCCTGGCAAAGGAGGCGGCAGCAGAGGCTCTTGGTTCCCTGAGGCAAGAGGACGAGGTTGGCGTTATTGCCTTTGAAAGTACCTATGACTGGGTTGTAAAGCTAACGAGTGCAGAAGATACAGAAACGATAGAGGAAAGAATTGCATCCATTGGTCTGGGCGGCGGTACGAGCATCTATCCGGCCATAGAAGCGGCAGAAAAGGCCCTTGCCGGGAGCGATGCCAAAAGAAAGCATATTATTCTTCTGACCGATGGGCAGGATGGCTACCAGGGATATGATGAGCTTTTATCAAGACTTTCAGAGGAGGAAATCAGTCTTTCTACGGTAGCTGTAGGAGAAGCCTCTGACCAGGAGCTTTTAAACTACCTCGCCAGAGAAGGTAATGGAAGAAGCTATTATACTGACATTCATTCCGATATTCCACGGATATTTGCCCAGGAGGTATTTTTAGCGGCCAGGGATTATCTGGTGAATCGGAAATTTACGCCGGTTATCACAAGCAACAGTGGTCTTATCCGGGAGGCTGTGGCCGATGGTGTACCGCCTCTGTATGGTTATGTAGCGGCCAGTCCGAAGGATCGTGCCCAGGTACATCTTGAATCAGACACCGAGGACCCTCTGTATGCCACATGGCAGTATGGTCTGGGGCGGACGGCAGCATTTTTATCGGATGGTGAGAATAACTGGACAAAGGCCTGGGCTTCCTGGGAGGGGTATCCACTGCTGATAAAACAGCTGGTGAACTGGACGATGGCCGATACAGCAGATGGAAAGAACAGGCTGGAGACGATTCAGAAGGGAAACGGCTTAAAAATCTCCTATGAGCTGGCAGAATATACAGAAGGCTCTACAGCAGAGGTAGTACTTACAGATGAGGATGGCGAGCAGAAAACACTGGAGCTTTCCCAGACAAAGCCAGGAAGCTTTGAGGGTGAGATTACTTTGGAAAAGACCGGTATTTATGGAATCAATGTGCGGCAGAAGGAGAATGGATCTATTATGGAGAGCCGGAACACCGCAGCAGCTCTTCAGTATTCTGAAGAATACCGTCTGCTAGAGGATATTGCCGCCTTTGAGGCCTTTGTAGAGAGCAACGAAGGAAGGTATGTCGATACGCCCTCTCAGGCGGTAGAGCATAAGCCGGAAAGTGTAAAGGCACGTACCAGTCTAGGTAACCTGTTTTTAATCCTTGCTATTCTTTTCTTTGTTTTGGATATTATAATAAGAAGATTCCGACTGCCAGAGCGAAAAAAGAAACCGACTTTGCCGCCTGAAAGGAAGAGGTCTGGTAAAGAAAAACAGGAGGTACGATTGAATACGGCTCAGCTGTTACAGAAAAAGGAAGATAGAAAGGGATAGGAGAGTTTGCTTTGCAAACTCTCCTATCGAATAAAAAATCAACCCCGAAAAGCTGTTGCGGCAACTTTTCGGGGTTCCCATTGAAACTATGAAAATGGAAGAAGAAAAATATAGTATTATAATAACACAGAATATTGGAAAATGATAGCTTTTTTTTAAAAATAATTAAAAATACCTAAAAGGCAGGGCAAAAACTTAAGAAAATCGTAAGGATTGAAGCTTCTGAGGCAGGAGAATATTTTCATAGAGCTTTAGGTATTCTTGGGTGTTAAGCTCAGAAATATAGTTTAATGTAAATTGCTTCTTTAATCCCATCTGATGCAGGTAATCAGCAGCCTTGTTATAGGCAACAGCAGCTTCTGCTTCGGTGGAGAATCTACCTATAATATAGTCACCACGGATATGAATTTTTGCCAGATAAAAAATTCTGCCTTTCTCCTCTATTTTTTGAACCCCATTGTACTTATTAATAATAATGATATTTTCGTATCGGAAGTCAGTACTGTCGCCATTAGCAAAGAGATAGTCCTTCCCTGGAACAGCAAAGCTTTTGATGCCATACCGTGATAGAATACTAACCTGCATACCGAAGTCAGCTACAAACAGATGCCCACCCCGACGCATAATTTTGTGTTCTGCGTAGTAGAACAAATCATCTGCGGCAAATTTAAGCTGTGTGGCAGCATCCAGGTAATACAGGAAATATTTGTGCTTCAGATAAATCGGTGTTTTAAAATACATGCCATTGTCCCTTAGATTGAGAAGGATGACCCATTTTTCAAAAAGCAGCTGATGCTTCCCTGGCCGGTAGTCCTCAAGAGTCAGTTTCTCTGGCCCACTGTTAAGCAGGCACAGAGCTTCCTTATATGCAAGATGTGCTGCTTTTTCCGTGGGAAAGCTTCCCAGGCTGATGTGCTTGCCTTTACAGGTGATTGAGCTTCGATACAGGGTATCACCATTTTTCTTTTTTGTTGTATAAACGCCAGGCAGCAAAAGGGCACCTCCTTCCAGGAACATTTTTACTTATTTTAACATAGAAGAGGAGGTATATCAATGAATATAAGTTATTACAAAATTATGAACAAAAAAATAGCGAAAAAGCCCGAAAAAACGTTTCTACAAGAATAGAATTGAAAAAAACAAATAAAATAGTTAATAAATCGTTAATAATTGGTTAAAATATTACTGGACACTTGTGTTAAAGAAATTAGGTATTTCAGAAATATTTTGTATAAAGTGCTGGTTATATGGGAATAATTTCCAAAATTACTCGGAAGTAAGTGCCGAATTTCGGGAAAGCTTATTGACACGAAAACGTTGTTTGATATAATTGCAAGTGTTACTTTTTAAAATATCCAAATATTGGAAAATAGGAGGAAGATATGCAAAACGTATATTTGTTTCTTCCGAAGCGTTATCGGACTGTACTGGGAATCGTAGCGGCTGCAATGGTTACCTTACAGGTTCTGATGGGCGTAGTTTTGTTTGCAGGTGGAAGGAATGAGGCTTCTTTGTCCGTCGTATATGCGAAGAGCCAGGAAAACTTTGCAGCAGATGCGGAAGAAATCACTAAGGCTACTCTGGTAACAGCAGAGAGCAACACGGTTTCAAAACAGATACTATTAGATGAACAGATGGAAGCTATCGCCGCAGAGAGCGTTGCTGCAATGCAGAACGACCTGGCGAAGGAGACAGCCAGAGAAGAGAACAGAATTCAGTTATCTCAAACAGATAAAGGAGTATTACTTAGAATTGTAGAGGCCGAGGCAACCGGTGAGGATGTGACCGGAAAAATGCTGGTGGCAAATGTAATATTAAATCGAGTTAACAGCGACGAATTCCCGGATACGGTGGAAAAGGTTGTATTTCAGAAAAGCGGAAAGAAGTATCAGTTTTCACCGATACGGGATGGCCGCTACTATAAGGTGAGTGTCAGTGAAACCACAGAGGAAGCAGTTGAGCGTGTCCTTGATGGCGAGGATTACTCCCAGGGAGCCTTGTACTTTATGTCAAGACGGCAGGCAAACAAAAGGAATGTACGCTGGTTTGACCAGAGTCTGACCTGGCTTTTAGAGTACGGAACCCATGAATTTTATAAGTAGGTGAGAGAAAGAGGGGAGATTGCCCTCTTTCTTTTTGTGGAAATATTGCAGAATGGAAATGTCAGTGTACTACTGTAATTGAAAAGTAAATATATCTGTCTAAAGCACCAATATGCTGATTTTTTTAAGTATAGAGTGGCGGTTTTGAGAACCGAGGTAGTTTAATAAGCTTTGCCGGAAATGGACTTTGGGAGAACTATTCTTTTATCTATTCAAACAGCAAAGGGGTTTGCAAAAAACACATAATGTGATATGATTAATTTGAGAAAATCTGAGGAGGAATACTATGGAAAAGTTAAATACATATATGATAAATAAGATATTTACAGTTCCGTATATTGACAAAATGGTTGATGGGAATAGTGTTCCTGATTCTTTTTTGAAATGTATTCAAAGATATGTTAAAAGCGATAATGTGACATACGGAAAAGCAATAAGTGAAATATATCATTATATGGATTATGAATATAGAAATGAATATTTCTTTAAAAATACTATTTTAAACCAATTATTAATTAAGAAACATGATATATACAATACAGCAGCACTTACGGAATTGCCCATAGGAGAATCTAAAGCGGATTTTATAATGATTAATGGACGCGGTATTGTATATGAAATTAAAACGGATTTGGATAATTTATTACGACTTGAAAACCAAATCAAGGATTATTACAAAGTGTTCAGTTATGTGTATGTTGTTGTAGGAAAGAAACAGTTGAAGAAAGTTGGGGAATTTCTGCAAGAACAAAGGGTTGGGATTTATGAGTTGACAGAAAATGGGAACCTAATTCGGAGGAAAAAAGCGTATTGTAGCCGTGATGATTTGTCGTATGAAGCAATGTTTCAATTGCTACGAAAATCGGAATTTGAATCCATTTTATTAAAGCACTATAATAAATTACCTGCAGTTAATAATTTTCAGTATTATAGGGAATGCCTGAAGTGGCTTAAAGGGATAAATATTATTTCTTTGCAAAAGGATGTAATGCAGTGCTTAAAAGGAAGAACCTTGTTAATGGTTGAGAATAAGTTGGAGGAAAAAGTTCCATACGAATTAAGATTTTATGCATATTTCTCAAAAAAATATCAATCAGATTATGATGAGTTGAATTCTTTTTTGTGTAAGGAAGTGGAGGGGTAGCTATGTATTATCCATATCTTAGAGGTCGCCAAAACGAATTGTTATGTATTAGAGAATTATTAGAAAAAGGTGAATTAAGCACTAAAATAATACCTGTTATAGAACCGGTCCGCTTTAATGCTACTTTTTTTTCTACATTATCTAAGTTTATTGAAGCAAAACGAGAAATTATTTTGATACATAATCCCAAAGTGGGAAGCTTCAATAAAGAATATAGAGATATGAAGAAAAAAATAGAAGCAGAGAAGGATGAAAAAAAGAAAAATAAGCTTCAGACAACATTAGATTCATATTTGAATATTTTCAAAAACGAATATATTACTGAGGGATATCTTAATGATCAGGAGATTGTGGATGAAGTTTTGTCTGGTAAAAAGGATATAAATAAGATAGTTCTTATTAATTGCTTTCAAGGGAATTACAAGTATTATGAGGAACATGGGGAAGTGCTATCTGCCAAAGTTACCCTTATACCAAAGGATGAGGATTTTAAGGATGAAGTATATGGTGATGTTGTAATTTTAGAAGATGGTTATGTCAAAGCAAAGCGTAATGTTGATTATATTAACTCGCCAGATGAATTTTTTAGCCGAAATCACCTTGTTTATGCAAAAAGAGGGTATGTGGGTTTTTCGGATTATTCTATTGTGGGTGATGAGTATGATGAGGCTGGATTTGCACCATTGGCTATAGCTATTCACATTATATATTATGGTAATAAAAAAGAACTGAGAGTCCATCATTTTGTATCTGAATCTAATGAAAATATCTCTGACCCTGCAAGAAAATTTGAGGAAGCGATGGAAAATTTACTTGCATGGGAGTTGTATGATGAGATACCTAAAACGGAAGGATTTAACAGATTGGTAGAATGCTATAGCAATGGAAAATTTCCGGGTTTGGGCGTAATAAAAAGATATTCTTTGATGCATCACATACAAATGATGAGTGAATATTTAGGGGATGAATAGATGGTTTGTTGCGTAGAGTGTTTTCATGATTCTGAAATACGGGCAGCAATAGAAATGATAGGTCATAAAGGAGATTGTCCGGTATGCAAGAAACATGGTGTATGGATATATGACTCAGAGGAAGATGTATTTCTTTCTAATGTTGAAGAGCTATTGGATTCGGTTTTGGAAATTTATGTGCCTGAGTCGGAATTGCCCGTATCTTATCCAGAAGATGAAAAGATGAAACTTGAAGATAGATTGTTGAAGTATATATTGACTATTCAAAGGTTGCGTAAAAAAAAATAAAGTGAAACATGGTTTAACAACATAAGAGGATTCTTGACAAGGAGGAGATTATGGAATTGATGTATAGGAGCACCCGAAACAACCAGGAGAAGGTAACAGCATCCCAGGCAATACTGAAGGGACTGGCAGAAAACGGCGGCCTTTTTGTACCGGAGAAGATACCGAAGCTTACCCTTCCACTGGAGGAACTGGCAAAGATGAACTATCAGGAGCTGGCTTATGAGGTAATGAAGCTGTATCTGACAGACTTTACCGAAGAAGAATTAAAGCAGTGTATCGAAAGAGCCTATGACAGTAAATTTGATACGGAAGAAATCGTACCATTAGTAAAGGTGGATGGAACCTATTATCTGGAGCTGTTCCATGGAGCAACGATTGCCTTTAAGGACATGGCATTATCCATTCTGCCACACCTTTTAACTACCTCAGCTAAGAAAAATGAAGTTAAAAATAGAATTGTCATCCTGACAGCTACCTCCGGTGATACAGGCAAGGCAGCTATGGCAGGCTTTGCCGATGTAGAAGGCACCGGCATTATCGTATTTTATCCAAAGAACGGCGTCAGCCCGATTCAGGAGAAGCAGATGCTGACCCAGAAGGGGAATAATACATGGGTAGTCGGCATTCATGGCAACTTTGATGATGCCCAGACCGGTGTTAAGAATATTTTCAAGGATAAGGAAGCAGCAGAAGAGCTTGCGACTATGGGCTATCAGTTTTCTTCTGCAAATTCTATAAATATAGGAAGACTTGTACCTCAGATTGTTTATTATGTATATGCTTATACCCGTTTAATGAAGCATGAGGGTATGGAAGCCGGTGAAAGGATTAATGTTACCGTACCAACCGGTAACTTTGGCAACATACTGGCTGCCTATTATGCAAAGCAGATGGGACTTCCGGTGGAAAAGCTTATCTGTGCCTCCAATGAAAATAGGGTACTGTTTGATTTCTTCCAGACAGGAACCTATGATAAGAACCGGGAATTTGTGTTAACCAGCTCTCCATCCATGGACATTTTGATATCCAGTAACCTGGAGCGTCTGATTTACCATCTGACTGGAGATGATTCTGAAAAATGTAAGGAGCTGATGGATGCACTGGCTCAGAAGGGAAGCTATACCATCACAGAAGAAATGAAGGCAGGGCTTGCTGACTTTTTTGGCGGCTACACAACACAGGAGCAGACTGCCCAGACCATCCGTGAAATTTACAAAAAGACTGGATATGTCATGGATACTCACACTGCAGTAGCAGCCCATGTCTATGGACAATATAAGGAAGCTACAAAAGATGAGTTAAAGACAGTAATCGCTTCAACTGCAAGCCCGTACAAATTTACCAGGAGTGTCATGGAGGCTATTGACACAAAATATACTGGCATGGGAGACCTTAAGCTGGTAGATGAACTGTCAGCCTTGTCCCAGACTGCTGTTCCAAAGGCCATCGAGGACATTAAAACAGCCTCTGTTTTACATGATACCGTATGTGAAACTGAAAAAATGCTGTCAGTAGTGAAGAAAATTTTAAAAAAAGACCAATTATGACAACGTCATGCCATAATTTTGCCATAAACGCTAGGTAAGATATAGACAGTCAAAGATATAGTACAAAATATATCTGACAAAACAACGTAACCATAACAAAGATGAGAGGGACAGAAAAAATGTCGAGTTTCTAAGCAAAACTACTTGACCTTTGCATGGAATATTGTTATAATCATCTTGTTATTGGAAAGATTATATTTAAGTATCCTGCCACTTCCAGGATTTTCCATACATCTTGGTTTTGGCTTG
>NZ_LNAM01000174.1 GCF_001461035.1 Acetivibrio ethanolgignens
ACCAGAACTTACAGTATTCTATCCAAACTTATATTTCTAAAAAAGTCCAATAAAGCTTACTCTATGCCGCTATTTTTCCCTTAATTTTTCGTAAACTCCTTCTACTGTATATACAGGTAACTCTGAAATAGTCTTGATAATCTGCTCAATCAAGGCTATTTCTGTTTCTAATTCTTCTGCAATTACTGCAGCTGTTTTATTCTTATCCAGTTTTTTCTTGGTTTTTGAAATAATCGCAACCAGTTCCCCTTCTGCACGTCCTTCTGCACGCCCTTCTGCACGCCCTTCTGCACGCCCCTGCTCAAGTCCTTCCCGCAAAGCCGCTCTTTTGTGTGCGTGAAGATCTTTTTCGTACATTTCTCTGGCCTCACATTCCAGCTGCATCATTTCATCTTCATTTAATTCCTTTAAAACAGCAACAAATTCTCCACATTCTGGATGGTTCCTTTCAATCATGTCCAATTCCTCCCAGGTTTGGGCTTTAAAAAGCTGAGCCCAGTGATAGATTTCCTTATGTTCCTCATTACAGCCATTTTTTAGCTTATTTAATTCTATCACATAAATAGACAGCTTGTCATCATATGGTTGAAAAGTTTCTGTGTTTAAAAGGCGGTACTGGGAAAAGAAATAAGGATTATCTGCTACCAGGTTGAAATCCAGGATGCCGATATGTACCGTTGGATTAGCAGTTTCGTAATAATCCCCCCGGTTTAGTGAGGTAAAGCTCCGGCACAGATAATAAAGGGAGCGTTCCGGCCAGCCCTCAATGCGGCTTATCTGCATTTCTATACCAATCTGCTCCCCGTGATTAATACGGAGCCGGATATCCAGAATACACTGCTTTTCCTGAAGCCTTTCCCCAGGAATCAAAGGATTTAAAATCTGCAGATGGGTGATTTCCTCTGCCTTCCGTCCCAAAACTGCAGCAAGGAAATGGCGGCAGCTTTCCGTGGAACGCTGCAGGACAACATGAAACATGTAATCATTGGTTAATGGGTAGCGAATTGGTGTCTTTTTTTCTTCCATAGGCAAAATCCTTTCTTTAAGTAAAAATTAGTTTGTAAAACTTCTGGAAAAAAGCGGCGAACAGCCCGGTTAACATCCAGAAATGAAAAATAAGATATGAAAAATTAAATAAGTGAGATGAGAATACCATAGAAACGTAAATCTGTCAACAGGTAGACGATAGGACAAAAGAATTAAATTTTGGACTGTAGATTTTTTTGAATTTCAGGAGACAGAAAAAAGTGTTGTTATTGTAGCGAATACGCTATAATAACGACACTCTTTTCCTTTCTTGAAAATCAAAACAAAGCTCTGCTTCCACACCTCTTCCCAATAATCTCTTATCGTTCTGTCACTGGAGAATTTTCCGGCATTTGCTAAGTTCATAAAGCATTTTTTACGGAAGGATATCATATCCTTATAGTCACGGTTTCCTTCCAGCTTCTTTTCTACATAAGGAGGATGGACACCATGAAGCCAGATATCGAGGCACTGCGCAAAAAAATACATGGATAATCCGCCGGAAGGTATGACATCCAAGGACATTCGCCTTATGAGCGAGGATGCACCTCTGGATATGGATTATTTCTTAAATGATGATGAACTTGATGACGGTTTTGGTGAAGAAGGTTTTTACATCTTCTAAGCCAGCAATCATCCGTTTGTTGTGCCCGCCGACCTGCGGGCTTTTTTCAATTCAAGAGAGCGCCGTAGGCGGTCTTTCCTATAAAGTGCAAAAGCTGCCCCTTGGCAAATTTTCATTCACCAAGGGACAGCCTTTTAGAATTTAGTTTATTGTTTTCTTCTCTTTTTCAAGAGTTTCGATATTCTCACCGAAGATACAGGAAAAGAAATCCTTTATTGGTATATCTGATATAAACACAGAATGTGCCTTTACTTTCTCCTCTTGCAAGGGACTCAGTCTATCCTTTCCTGATAGATTACTGTTAATATACAGGCTATCTGTATTTCTTGGTACTATAAGAAATCTTACTGTCACACCAGAAACATTTGCATATGTATACCAAGGATTTACAAGAGCTGAGTTACCTTTATTAGGAAAAACTATAAGCTCTGATAAGGGAATACCTTCCTCGCTATTCTTGATACCAGTAGCACATAATACTCTGGAAAAGTCTGGATCTGCATCAAAAATACTTCTATGATTCTCAACCGTTATTGATTTATAGTTTATTTCATTATTTCCATCATCTTCTTTATCAAGATAAAATTTCCCTAAATATCCCTCCTTACTATCAAAAGTTACATCACCATAGATATCATAGGTTGTAGCATTTTTCACTGGCTTCCAACTTAATTTTCCATCTTTTATTGTAATTGTATTTGATTGATTTGAAATCCCAGCCCCACTTACAGTTACTGCCTGTTTAAATTTTTCCAACACCTGAGGCTGTAATTTAAAGTCAGTATCCCTTGCAACAATACGAAGTGTTTCATCTGGATTTGTTCCTAAAGGATTTTCCAGCTCCTTCACCGTCTGCTCCTTAGAATTAAAGTTCTCTGCTTTCAGATAGTGAGTACATTCAGCCTTTACAAAATACTCTCCCAGGCCGTTTCGTCTTAGCTCCTTCAGCATAGAAACATCCTTATCTCCAGCTTTTAGAACTTTCTCGTCTTTTTTCTTTTCTTCAACATTTTCTCCATTATTTTCCTTTTTTATCAGAGTACAGGTAATATCCAAGGCTGCAGCCTCCTTGATGGAAACTATTCCCTTATCATTCAGCTCAACACCACGCCTTAGTACCTCTAACGTCTTAAGCTCCTTTTTTAAAACCTCATGTTTATTTCTCTCATTTTCCTTTACCAGGCGTTTAAAGTCCTCCTCCGCCAGAGGTTTCTTTATATTATCCAGCTCCTGTGCAAGCCCTTTTCCCTCTTCATAGGTTAAGTTTTGAACTATTTTAGCAGCTTTTGCTTTAAAGCTATCTGCTATCGCCTGCTTCTCCTTCTCTGAAAACACAGGCACATTGTAGTCGCCACCACCGGAGCTGCTTCCACCACTGGAACTACTTCCACCACCGGAGCTGCTTCCACCACTGGAACTACTTCCACCACCGGAGCTGCTTCCACCACCGGAGCTGCTTCCACCGCCAGCTGTATTCTTATTTTCTTCCTTTTTCTCTTCTTCCTTCTTGGTTTCCTCTTTTTTCTCCTCTTCCTTTTCCTTCTGCTTGATCTCAGCCTCTCCTGTATTTTGAATCTTATTTGCTTCACTATTCAGGATAATAACGGCCTTCTTTGCTGTCTTTGCTACCTTAAGGGTTCCGAGATCTACTTCTACTGTAGCCATAACCGGCTTTTCTATCTCCATGCTTTTTAGCTTTGCAGACTCATCCATACCTGCTACTGTCAGCTTGGAGGTGGTATAGCTCTTCTTTACAACGACCTGAGCCTTATTCTCTGTACCGATAAGAAGGCTTACATCTGACTTCTGTCCAAGCTCGAAATCAACCTTCTTTGTATAGCCAGGCAGCTCAAGCTCTCCAGTCGCTGAACCCTTTACCTTAACTACCAGCTTTTTCTGGTTCAAATCAGACTTTTTATCCAGTGTTATATTGCTTCCCTTTTGTACCATAGAAAGGCTTCCAACACTTGTCTTTGCTGTCTTCAGGGTATAGTCTCCCTTCTCAAAGCTTACACTTCCGGAAACCTTCACATTGGACAGCGAAATTTCCGCATTCTTTACGCTCTTTTTCACTACAATCTCCTTGTAGTTCTTGTTTTTAATTGTAATTTTTCCATTTTTAACATTTTTATCTGTAAGGGTAAGGGTATTTCCCGTATCCTTCTTTGCTGCTGCAGCATCTACAGGAGATACTACAAGCATAAGACAGCAAATTAATATCCAAATAATAGTGTTTCTTCCTTTTTTCTTCATTTTTTCCTCCAAATGATTAATTTAAGTTATTTTTCCTGTTCCACTGCTCCTCGCCCAGGGAGAGATAAGACATGGCAAGAATCACTGCACCTGTATCCATACTCGGGCTCGTCGAGGATGTAATCCTGGCATTACCTTTAGAATCTTTGTGAATCAGCATCCGTTTCATGCCGACCTCCGGTTCCTCTTGGTCATCTGAGTCGCTGATAAATACTGCCGTGAGCAGACCATTCTCATCAAGCTCCGCTCCCCACAAGGTCACAATGTGGGATGCCCCGCTTAGTCCGGTATAAATCAGACCGACAGAGTTCCCATCCTTTAGCAAAGGAATGAAATCTCTCTGGAAGGCATCATACCCTCCCGCTGTCCTGTACCCGGTTATCAGCTCTTTTTCAAAAACAGGATAAAAGAAGCCTCCTCTTCCATCTTTCTTATACAGATCGGGCTTATTCATCGTCTTACTGCCATCCGGTTGATAATCACTGATAAAAAAGTCATTCAGCAAATTAGACTGATAAGCCTGGGTCGGGCTTGCAAAGTAGTCTTTGAACATCTGGTAAATCCTGCTTTTTGTTCCATCCTGAGCATCTATCTGATAAGACTCCTCAGCCGCCAATTCCTTTAGCTTTTTAAATTTTATATCGTCTAAGCTGCTTTTTGCCTCTCCTTCAATGAAAGCTTTCACAAAGCTTTCATTCTGCTTTATCCACCAGTGCAGCTGTGCTGCACTAACAGCCGCGTAGCACATAATGCGATCCTTGCCACCCTGTTGTCCATTAAATTCACTTTTGTTGATGTCGTACCAATTCTTTCCCTGCTCCGGCTTAGCATACATATACTTATAACCAAATTCGTCTTTTATTTGCTTTTTGAAGTCATCCATATTAGGTGCATCGATACCCTTTGTCCAGATGACAGCTCTCCATTCCTTCGTATCCGGGGTTTGGTATTTTACAACATTTCCATTTTTTTCGGATTTCAGCTCCCTAACCACTTTGTCAATCTTCGTCTCGGATGCCTCTGCACTGCCGCCAGTATCCGGGTTGGCAATTGAAGCCTTCGTACCCTGTTGAGGAACAAAAGACTTAAGAGCCCTTTCCAATGCCCCTTCAGCAGCCTTCACAGCCTTCTGAGATTCCCAGCCTTGGGCCGGCTTTTCTGCTTTTTCTAAAGCTTCTCTAACTGTGTCGGCCATACCCTGGGTCACAAACTGCTTACCGACTTCTACCAGACTAGCCCTTTCCGCAATTTCATATTGACCGCTCGGGTTACTCTCTGTCTTTATCTGACCCAGCCAATCCCTTGCCTCCTTTTTTCGCTCTTCCAGAGACCTTGTATCCAATGACATAACCCTTACCTTAGCCAAAGCCTTTATATCATCACCAACAGCATATCCATCCTTCGAGATTACTGCTGCCCTGAAGGTGTACTCCTTTGTGGTATCCTTCGGCTGATAATTATCACAAGCCCATGAGCCAACTACTGTCCCCGGCACATCTGCTCTACCTTCGACCAGCAGCCTAACATTTCTGCCAAGCCATCCATCCAAAGACAGCTCCTCCACTGTTGTGCCAAAGGGTACCTCTACAGCCAGAGCTTCCACACCCTTAATCCGGATATCACTTCCAGAGGCACCGCCGGAGGTACTGTCACCAGGAGCTCCAGCGCCGGCACTATTTCCGCCACCAGGGGCTCCGCCGCCGCCGGCACTATTTCCACCACCAGGGGCTCCGCCACTGCCGGCACTATTTCCGCCACCAGGGGCTCCGCCGCCGCCAGCACTACTTTCACCACCAGGAGCTCCACCATCGCCAGAAGGATTATTATTTTCCTCTTCTTTCCCCTCTTTTTCTTTAATCTCGGCTTTTCCCGTATTCTGGATCTTATCTGTTTCACTATTCAGTGTAACCACTGCCTGTTTTGCTTCCCTTTCTACCTTAAGGGTTCCAAGCTCTATTTCTACTGTGGCTATAACTGGCTTTTCTATCTCCATGCTTTTTAGCTTTGCAGACTCATCCATACCTGCTATTATCAGCCTTGAAGTAATATAGCTCTTTTTTACAGCGACCTGTGCCTTTTCCTTCGTACCAATGAAAAGATCTACCTCAGCCCTCTGTCCAAGCTCGAAATCAACCTTTTTCGTATAAGCAGGTAGCTCAAGCTTTCCCGAAGCTGCGTTCTTTACCTTAACTACCAGCTTTTTCTGGTTTAAATCAGCCCTTTTATCCAGTGCTATATTGCTCCCCTTTTGTGTCATAGAAAGACTTCCTATCGTTGTCTTTGTTGTCTGCAGGGTATAGTCTCCCTTTTCAAAGCTTACACTTCCGGAAACCATTACATTAGACAGCTGGATTTGTGCAGCCTTTACATTCTTTTTTACTATAATAGATTTGTATTTCTTATTTTTAATTACAATTTTTCCATCTTTTACGTTTTTATTTGTAAGAGTAAGGGTTTTTTCCGTATCCTTTTTTGCTGCCATAGCTTCTATCGGAAACAGCATAAGCATCAAACAGCAGATTAATACCCAAATTATACCATTTTTCCCTTTTTTCTTCATGTTTCCTCCGCACTGTTAATTCAGGCTATTTTATTTCTACCAAAGAAAATCCTGGAAGTAAGCTCTTATATTCCTTCTTCTTTCCCTTAGGAATCCTTATTTCCTTGAGGCTCTTGCAGCCGGAAAAGGCATTTTTCCCAATCTTTTTTATGTTTTTTCCAAGGATAACCGTCTTAAGAGAGGTACAGCCCTGGAAGGCGGACGTCCCGATTGTCATAACAGAATCAGAAATTACAAGCTTCTTTATTGTTTTATTATTTTTAAAGGCATTTTTTTCAATCGCCGTTACCTTGTAGCTAATGCCGTCTACCTTAACTGTCTTTGGTATGGTAACCGTAGCTTTTTTCTTATTACCAATAAAGCTTACCTCTTTTCCCTTTTTTGTTACCCGATAGGTATTTTTACTTTTATCTGTAAGCTTTGTATTTACAGCCGGTAGCTCCTTCGCTTCTTCCTTTACTTCTGTACTCTTGTCCGTTTCCTCCTTAGCAGCATCCTTTTGCTCTGTCTCCTCCTTGGCCGGTGCAGAAGGTGTGCCGCCTCCTCCTGGTGCCCCTGCTCCTCCACCGCTTGGTGCAGAAGGTGCTCCGCCTCCCGACGGTGCAGATGGCCCGCTTGGTGTGGATGGTGCTCCATTTCCACCAGATGAATCCGAAGATGCAGGTGGTGTCGTTCCTACCAGGCTTCCATTTGCTACGGAAGCTTTACGGCCAGGAGCAATCTCTTCTACTATACCTGGTTTCTCTGCCTGACAGACCTTCAGGGAAATAGCTGACTTGTTCTCCAGACTTCCCTTAGACGTAAGAGCATATGTTATCGTTGATAGCTTATCCCCCTGGATAGAAAAGCCTCCAGAAGTAGCTCCAGCTTGTCTTACGGTATTGTTTGTTTTATCCTCATCTTCAGTAGCTGCACCCACAGTAGCTTCATTATCTACTTCAAAGGTAATCTTTGCTGCCTTTTCCAGGAAGCCTGGTTCGCCAACCTTCACATCGATAGACTCTTCCGCATAATTCCCGTTATTCAGTAATTTATTGCCATCAAATACGGAAACCGTAGTAGGAATCCTTGCCTCGCTAAAAGGACATTGCCCAAAAGCAGAATCTGCCATTTTCACAGAACTCCCCAGCGTCAGACTGCCATTTAAATGGATACATTCACTAAAGGCAGCATCATACACCGTACAATTCGCTGGTATATTTAGATTTCCTGAAAGCTCAGAGCCTGCAAAGGCCGCAACTCCAATTTTCTCTACTCCCCTTAAATCAATACTTCTTATATTACTGCCTTCAAAAACTCGCTCGTCAAGTTCTTTAATATTGGTAAGCTCTACTTTTTCAATATAATTACCATCGACTCTATTCATGTAGTATACCCAATCATTAACAGAACCTTCAAAATTCTTTTGTTCTAGCTTCGCAGGTGTTTTTGCTTCAAAGGACAGGATATAGGGACCCGAATCCTCTACAACGTCCTTATACCCACGTATCTCCCAGGTTATGTCCCCTGTAATAGAAGCTCCACTGGCCACCGATACGCGCTGCCTCTCCACAGCTCCCTTTTCCTCTGCTGCGACCGCTCTGGCTGGAATAGCCTTGTCCAAAGCCGCTCCCGGCATGCCAATGCTTCCGATAAGCATTGCCAATGCCAAGAGTATCGAAAGTCCCCTCTTTTGCTTACTCCGTTTCATAATTTCCTCCTTAAATAAATTTTTTTCAAATTAAACTTTTTCTCTTAATTATACTATATTTTCCATATTTTCTGTGTAGCTTTGTAGTAAACCTCAAACAATTCGTTGCCAATTCCCTTAAATCTTAAAGCTTTGAATTAATTGGTTGATAGTTTCTATACTTGCATTCAGCTCTTCACTGATGGCTGCACTTTCTTCACTGTTAGCAGAGTTACTCTGGGTACTGTCTGCTATCGTGCGAATCATTTCATCCATATTTTTAATGGCAGTTATCTGCTTTTGTGCCGCCTCTACCACTCGTTCCATCACCACACTAATACCCTCTACACTGTTCATTATCTCATCAAAGGAGGTTATGATTCCAGTGGCCGCCCTGCTGCCATTTTCAGCATACTGGATAGAATTCTCCAGAGAGTCCCGGGTGTTATTGACAGCCTCTGCCGACTGGCTGGCAAGCTGTCCAATCTCACTCGCCACTACCGCAAAGCCTTTTCCAGCTTCACCAGCTCTTGCTGCTTCAATCGATGCATTTAAAGAAAGCAGATTAATCTGATTTGCTATTTCTCCCATCTGTCCGCTGATTCCCTGAATATCCCTAGATGCCATCGTAATATCCTGCATAGAGCTCTTTAAATTATCTATTTCCCCAGAAGACCTCTTCATAGTAGCAATGAGCTTTTCAAGATCCTCCTTTGCTGCCTGTATGCTGTCTCCTGTTTTTCTTGTATAGTCCTCTACCTCATTCGACAGCTGCTGTAAATTATCCACACTCTCTGCCTGCTCCGTTGTGCTTTCTGCCAGATCCTGCGAGCCATTCGCCACCTGGGATGCACCACCTGCTATCTGCACGGACTGCTTCTGCATATCCCTTAAGGTACTGCTAAAGCTTAAATTCAGCTCCTCTATTGCTTTTACAATAGCTTTTAAATCTCCTGGAAGCTCTTCGGTATAATGCTTGGTCAGATCACCATCAGCTATCGTATTCAACGAGTCTGTTATATAGCTGATTGCATGGTTTAATTTTTCAAAGCTGTCCCGGATGCCATTACATACTGTTCCTATCTCATCCCTGCTTTGATACCTTAATTCTACGGAGAAATTTCCATTGGATAAAGCACGAACCGCTTCACCCACCTCCTGTACCGGATCTAAAATCGCTTTTGTAACTTTTTTTCGCAAGCGGATAGCAACAATTACAAAAATAACAGAGCCTGCAACCTCAGCCAGTATCGCTAAAAAGGCAATCTTATTTAATACTCCGACATCGCCAGCCAATGCTTTATTTTCCTCAGCTTTAACACTCTGGAGCTCCTCTGCTATACTGTCTACAATCGGTCTTACGCTCTCTTTGTACTGTGTATAATACAGCTCCCAATTGGTATCATCAGTACTGTAGCTATCCGTAATCTCTTTTACTAAGGATTCCATACGGTTAAAATCACCTTTTATTTTCCCCAGTCCAGAACTGGCTCCGACTGCAGCTGTAGCTCCGGAGGTTCCATCTGCACCAGAGGAAGCACTCTTTTTATCGTCCTTTGCATTTTCCAGTACTGCTCCCATACCATCTATGTATTCTATGACTTCTTTTAATTTCTCATTCTTTTCCTCAGCACTGTCTGTCAGAAAACTTTGCTGAATAGCAGAATCCATTTTGAGCAGCTTTTCTTCCACGGCATCCATTTCAGAGAAAATACCCGTGATTATATCATCTGCCCTATTGATACCAATCCTCAGACTTATAATATTGATAGCAGAAAATAAAACCACCAGCAGTGCGATGATGCCGCATACAGTCGAAATATATTGAATCTTTTTTCCTACACTTTTATTCCTTATATCGTTTTTCATTTTAACCTCCGTTTCCATTTATTATACCTCCAGTTTTCTTTTCATTTGTTCTGGATTCACTGCATATTCCAATGCGGTTTCCCCTGTAATTCTTTTTTCCCTGTATAAATCAAAAACAGACTGATCCATGGAAATCATTCCTATCTTATTCGAACTCTGTATCGCATTGTCAATCTGATAGGTTTTACTGTCCCGAATCATATTTTTAATGGCTGGTGTAGATTTCATAATTTCCATTGCAGGAACCATACCTCCCTTTACTCCGGGGAGCAGCTGCTGGCTGATAACAGAATCCAGCACCATAGAAAGCTGAATTCTAACCTGTGATTGCTGGTTTGACGGGAAGCTGTCAATAATTCTGTCTATCGTATTTACCGCTCCCTTTGTATGCAGGGTGGCAATAATCAAATGCCCTGTTTCCGCTGCAGTCATGGCTGTCTGTATCGTCTCAGCATCTCTCATTTCTCCTAGGAGAATGACATCTGGTGCCTGTCTTAAGCAAGCCCGCAAGCCAGACAGATAATTTTTGGTATCAATGGAAATCTCCCTCTGGCTGATAATACTTTGGTTATTACGATGCAGATACTCTATCGGATCCTCGAGAGTAACAACATGAGCCTGCCTTTGACGGTTAATCGCATCTATGATACAGGCCTGGGTCGTAGATTTTCCACTTCCGGCTGTTCCGGAGATGAGAACCATGCCATGTAACAGCCGGGAAACCTTCATGACCTCTTCCGGTATTCCCAGCTGTGTATAATCCGGAATAGAAAAGGGTACAATCCGGATAACCGCTGCCTGGGAGCCACGCTGGCAGTAGGTGTTAATACGGAATCTGGCCAGATGGGCAATGGCAAAGGAAAAATCATCATCACCACTAGTCTTATATTTTTCCTCACTCCGGTTAGCCTGACTGTAAATCTGCTCAATCAGGCTCCTGGTATCCTCTGGCTGCAGCTTATCGATAAGCTGCATAGGTACAATATGCCCCTGTACCTTATAGCTTAAAGGTCCTCCTGCAATTATGAAGATGTCTGACGCCGCATCCCTTACGGCTTTCTTTAGTATCTCCTCCAATGGCACCATCTAAAGTTCCTCCTAATCCTCAAAGCTTCCGTCCCATACATTTAAAGACTCTTCCGGTACCCAGTCTCCGATGTAGATACGCTTCCATTCCAAAATCCGATAGCCCTCTTCTGTCTTTTCTATTTCAACCTTCAGGCTCGTTGTATCTGTCATGGGGCAGCAATACGAATAGATGCCCTCCTGGAAGGTCACCTCCGGAGGGGCTTCTCCCCTTCGTAGCTGTGAAAAAAGCTCCTCTGCCCTTTTATCTGCCTGATAATAAGCCTTTATATTATCTGCTGCCTTCTGTGCCAGCTTCGCATTTGTGTTGGCTGTAGATAATGCCAGTAATGCAAAAATCATAAGACAGAGAACTGCAAAAATTGTCAGAATCGTGCTGGCCCCTACCGCAATGAACGGCGTCCTTTTTTTAGTCCTCATATGACTCCTCCTGCCAGCCTACCTCCAGCTCATAGATAGCCTCTCCTGCTTCATTATAAATTTCTACACCCTTCCTGCTAATTTTCATAGTAAGGTCATCCTGTACCACGATAAGCTGCTCGTCTTCTTTTTCCGATGGATAGCCCTGGGCCTTCAGCAGTCTGTCTGCCTCATCCCAGTCTCCACGGCTGCTCTTTAAGAGCTCTGCCCCTGTCTGTGCCAGCGATACGGCATTCCTAAGCTGCCCGGTATGGATAGAAATATCATTTGCCTTAACAAAGGCCTGCAGACAAATACCAGCTGCCAGGGCAAATACAAAAAGCATAACCAGCTGCTCCATCAGTACCAGAAATGACCTTTCCTTTTCCTGCTTCATGGCTTTACCTCTTTTCCCGAACGTATGCCTACTGTCATCCTATCAATATTTCCCCAGACATCGGTTATCGAAATTATAATCCCTTCTTCTGTCTTTAACAGCTTCATAGCTTTTGCGTTTATAACTGCGATTCCATCCTCCGGATCCATCTGATTTCCTTTAAAAGTAAATAATTCTCGTATGGCACCGGCATAATAATAGATTCTTGTATCGTACCATTCTCCATCAATATTCTCATAGATATGGAGAGTTTCTATTCCATCCTCCTTCTCTGCTTCAACAAAGCCTCCTACAGCAATTGCACCTTCTATATCATTGCCACGGATTTTTGCTGCTACATAGCTGGTCCCCAGGTGCTTATCATAAACCCTGTTGTCTCTCTCAACCAGCTTGCGGTAGCTATTTGTACCAAGAGAAAGGATAATGATAATAGCTCCTGCAAAGATAGTAAACAGTAGAAATACAAAGACTCCTTCTATATAATATCTTTTGAATCTGTTCTTCACGTTTTCTCCCCTTAGCCCTTCGGCAATACCGTAATTTCAGGCATAATATTATCTGCAAATATTTCATAAAACACGGTATACTTTTTTTTATCAATTTGTATTCCATAATTTTCTTCAATATATATAATTGTTGGCGGATAAATTCCCTCTGTTGTATAGCAGGTCATGACTGCCTTATGTATGGCATCCTCAAGCTGCTTTAAGCCCTCCTGGTTTTGCTGTCCCTGCAGTCTTTCTGCCATTATCAGAGAAGAACAGGCAAATACTGCCACAAGAACCGGCCCTAGCAGCCATCGGAATACTTCAGATAAAGAATGTTTCTTTTCCATTTTTTCACCTACCCAATGGATGACATGATATTTAACAGTGGCAGCATAACAGTAAGCAAAATAGTACCCACAAGGATAGAAGCAATAATTACAATAGTCGGCTCAATCCATCCTACTCTTTGGTAAATAAGTGCCTGAACTTCTTCCTCCTGCCTTCTGGCAATTTCTGCAATTGCAGTATCAGCGGTACCACTCTTTATCCCTAACTCCAGAATATGACAGTAGAAGGGCTCCATAAGCCCTGTCTCCTTCATTGCTTTCGGCAGCTCCTTCCCTTCTTCTATGAGTCTTAGGCAGCACTGATAAGACTGTTTCGCCTGTTCTACATCATCAAAAAACATTGCCGCCAGTTCAAAGGCCTCCTCTGTATGCAGTCCGCTCATCATTCCCATAGCCATAGCCTGTGTAAATCTGGCTGTCCTGATTTTTTTTCCTATTCCACGATTTCCAGAGCATCGGTTATACAAGCTGATGCAGCGTTCTCTGACAGAATACTGCCTTGCTGCCAATATCCCCAAAAGCACAACCACTCCCAGAAATACACAAAGGAATGGAAGGCTTTGATTCAGCACCTGTCCTGCATGTAATAACGCACCTGCACCTCCTGTCATCCTGCCTCCCAATTGTGCATAAACCTTATCAAAAACCGGAAGAACCTTTACCAGCAACAGTACGATAATCAGCATCATCAGAAGGAACAAAACAGCGGGATATAGCAATGCATTTTTAATTTGCCTTGCAAGCTGCACTCTGCTGTCATAGTATTCTGCAAGAGCCTGAAGAGCCTGTTCCATACGTCCGGTCTTTTCTCCCGTTTCCAGCATATCACATACATATTCAGGAAAATCCTGAGTCTCTCTTATGGCTTCAGACAATACTGTCCCATCCTCTACCTTTTTGGCTATTGCTTCTAAAAGCTGACATATGCTTTTATTTTTCTCATCCTCTGCCATCAGATATAATCCATCTTCTATAGTAATACCTGCATGGAGCAGCAGTGACATCTCCAAACAGAAATATGAAACAAATTCATTTGTAACCATCGTTCTCTCCTGCTTTCGTATCCGCTAATATGTATATTTTTGCTTATAATTTTTTCCGTTTCCGATGTAATCCATGACTTCCTTGCTGGAATTTCCGGTGGAGGCAAAGGTTGGATCCATGAGCTTCCAGGTTTCCCCATTGAAATAAATAACGCCGTCAACCCATCCATCCTTCTCTGTGTATACGCTGACCCATGCATGGTAAACGTCTCCTGCATAGCCTATCACCAGCTTCACCGGAATCTTCTGGCTTCTGAGCATCGCCGCCATCATGGCAGCATAATCAAAGCAGATACCCTTCTTCTTTTTATAAATATCGTCCAGATTCGGCAGATAGCCGCTCTGCACTGTTTTCGCCTTTTCCTTGTCATAGCTGTAGTTTTTTACCACATAATTATAAACAGCCTTTACCTTTTCCAGCGGGTCCTTTATTCCCTTTGTCAGAGAAGCCGCCTTTACCACAACCTTTGTTTTACTGGTGTAGTTTACATATTGGTTGCTGGAAAGAAAGGGCATAAATTCGTTTTTCAGCTTTACATTTATTTTCGCAGAAAGTACGGAGGAATAGGAGCTTCCTTTTACGTTCTGGTATACTGCTACCGTATAGGTTCCATCTCCGCTGGTAAGCGGAAAGACTTCGTTGCGTCCCGACTTTATATCGTAGGTATAGGTCACCTTATCCGGTCCGGTTACCTGGGCCTTCAGCTTCTTGTCTGTTTCCTGCGTGTATTTTACTGTCACATACCCGGAAGCTGCATTGGCATAATCAATCTGGCATTTATCATTCTTTTCCTGTGTAGCTTCGACTCTATTTGTAGCTCCCAGTACTACAGCTTTGTTCCCACACAATCCCGAGAGCATAAGAGCCAGCAGCAGAACGGCAATTCTTTTTTTCTTCATTTTTCTATTCTCCTTTCTTCTTTTTGCTTTCCTTTATTATACCATTTTCTTTTGTTAATTGAAAGAGGTAGTGTCAAAATTTGCTATTTTTAGCGATACATGGTATACTGTTTACAAATACAGCTGTTAAGGAGATATACGATGAAGCACCCTTTCCGTACTTTTTTATTTATACTTTTTTTTGCACTTTTGGCCTTTAGCTCCTATAAGCTGCTTTATGCCCTCCTTGACTATCAAAAGGGCTCCTCTGCTTATAAGACAGCAGAGGAAATCAGCGGTCTTAAGGCTATTCCAAAGCCCTCTGTTTCTCCCAGACCATCCAATAGTCCGGATTCCGGAGAGGATACAGCGGATACAGACAGGGATGTCTATGCCCAGTATCTAAAAGAGCTGGATTTCCAGTCTTTAACCAATGCCAATTCTGATATTATCGGTTGGATTATGATTCCGAATACCCGCCTTTCCTACCCGCTTTTGCAGGGTAAGGATAACAGCTATTATCTAAATCATATGTATAATAAGGAGACTGGCAGCGTTGGTTCTGTTTTTATGGACTATCGCCTCCCTTCTGATCTGTCCGGCTATAATACCATTATTTATGGTCACCGGATGAAGGACGGCTCGATGTTTGCTTCTTTAAAATATTATCTGGATTCCTCCTATCGAAAGGAGCATCCTTACATCTATATAGCTAATACTGAAGGCATTTACCAGTATACTGTTTTCTCTTCCTACGAGGGGGCTACCGACGGCTTATCCTATCAATGTGTCTTTGATACAGATAAGGAAAAACAGCAGTTTATTGATTATGCCCTAAAGCATTCCTGCTATCCGACAGAGCTCCCGGAGGAGCTATCCACGAAAGATTCCTACCTTACCCTTTCTACCTGTACCGGTAACGGCTACAGCAGGCGTATGGTCGTTCAGGCCGTTTTAACCAGCTTCCTAGCGAAGGGAGAAGGCTAAATCGGCCTTTCTGATACACTCTACATATATACTGCCTAATTCCTTCCAGGAGATATTTATTCCAAAATCCTCCAGCTTAAGCTCGGGATCCTTATTTTCATACCTGAAAAAGAATTCCAAAAGCCTGCTGTATTCGTTCTCGCTCTGATTCAGCAGAGCCTCGGTACATTTTGGAGGAAGTTCTACCTTATCTAAAAGACTACCCATGCTCTCCCCCATGATTTCCGGCAGCTGACTGAACATCCCTACAATAAAGGCCTCTTCCTTCTTTCCTGTAAAGGCTGCCTTTTTCAATATCTCTTCTGCAAACAAGCCTCTGATATAGGCTTCCTTTACGGCTTCATCTGAAATCGTAATATTATTTCCTCTGGCTAAGGTAAGAAATACCCATCTTCGTAGTTCATCCTCTCCCATTCTAACCAGTGCCTGCTGAATAGAGGTTATAATATTTCCCCGGTAATACTGTAATATATTCGCTCTCCCCATAAGAGAATAGGTCAGTGCCACATCCGAATGGACTATCTGGCTGCAGCGTTTAAAATTAATGTGACTTTTCTGTACCTGCTCTAAAAGACGGTTAAAGGAGGCTATTGAGAATTTCTGTGCCTTTTTTTGAAACAATACCGGCCTACGGAAAAAATATCCCTGAAACAGCTGATATCCCAGTTCTTTTGCTCTTTCATACTCCTTTAAGGTTTCGACCTTTTCTGCTAACAGGGTCACCTTACTATTCTTTAAGGCATCAGCGATCCTCTCCTGTACCTCCTGACTCGTATTCATAAAATCTATTTTTACAATATCCAGCAGGGGAAGAAGCTTATTAATATCCTCTTTGCCGATATAGTCATCTAAAACCAGGGTGTATCCCCTATCTTTCAGATTTTGAAGCTTCTCTAAAATCCTTTTTGTAATTTTAACATCCTCTAAAATCTCTACTGCAACCTCATCCGGAGAAGCCAAAAGTGCTGTATCCCTTAATAAAAGATTTTCTGTAAAATTTACAAAGGCCATTTTAGAATTTGTTAAATACGGTAATCCAAATACCGTAATCGCATCCGATAAAACCTGCAGGGTAGCCCTGTCTCCATCCACCAGATCCGCCCTTGTACTCTTTTCTGAGCTACGGTATAGTAATTCGTAGGCAACCACATTGCCTTTTTTGTCAAAAATTGCCTGTCTTGCAATGAATGTATCCATGTCGTTGTCTTCCCTATATATGTATTAAAAACCTAGCTAAAAAACTAGGTTTTTAATATAAGTCATAATAAAGTTATTTAAAACTACTTTCTCTGTTCTTTTCTTCTATATTAATACCATAAATACCAGACCCCCGAAGGAAACAAGGAAAGCAAAGCAATAAATCACAACGCTGTCACCGGTTTTTGGAACATCTGACAGCGGCACTTCTTCCTCTCCAATCTCCTTTGCAGAAGCATCCTCGTCTGCCTCCTTTTCATCCGGAGTATCAGTCAGCGGAACCTCCTCGTCTACAATCTCAATTGTATCTGTCTTTTTCTCTGGAACCTCTGTTAATGGTACCTCTGTATCTGTGATTTCTGTTGTCCCGTTATTTTCAGTCGGCACTGTTGGAGCTGTTGGAGCTGTTGGTGTACTCGGAATAAATGGTATCTCTGGTGCCTTTGGCTCCTCTGGCTTTGGCTGCACTGATGCCTCTGGTGCCTTTGGCTCCTCTGGCTTTGGCTGCACTGATGCCTCTGGTGCCTTTGGCTCCTCTGGCTTTGGCTGCACTGGCTCCTCTGGCTTTGTACCACGCTCATAACTTAACAAAATATCATACTCAAGTATGCTTTCATCCTCTGTAGGTGTAAAAGATATGGTAAGTGGCTTTCCACTTTCACTTCGCTCTACAGAATAGAGCGGCTTATCCCATTTGTCACCATTGGTTCCTTTTGCTATATTCACAGTAACATCATAGCCAGCTTCTTTTCCCTGATACTGCTTGACCTTCCAGTCAGTTTTTCCATCAAATTCATAAACAAACTCTGTAGAGAATAGTTCACCAACTGGAATTTCTTTTTTATTCTCTTCTATATATCCTTTTCCTGCAACACTTTTTTCCGGATCACTTAAATCAAAATACTGATGTCTAACAGTAACCCGTGCCATTTTCTTCTCTTCCCACTGTGCATATAAGGTGGTTTCTCCTTCTATAGCAAATACTTCACCTGGACTGTATAACTTTCCACCAGCTTCCTTTTGTGTACTCCAGCCAATAAATTTATATCTGTTATCTGCTGTAAAGCCAACCGCATCATTTGCCATCACTGTAACTAAACTGCTTTTTGTGTACATATTTATGTCGTTATATCTTTTACCGCTTCCGTTATTTGCATCATAAGTTACAGAGTAAAGCTCAGGCAGCTCCTCTGCCTTTACCTTTCCATCCAGGTGCCATGCAGGTGTGCCACTGGAAACATAATTGTCAGCTCCATCAGAAATGTGCAATGTATACCACTCAATATTGCAATTTCTTAACCATTCATTATGTTCATAATTAAGCTCCTTAACTGCTTCATTTACCTTGTCTTGATACTGTTCCAAAGTTTTGTCACCTTTTGTAGAAGAATACTCCCATATATTTTCAAAAGGCAGTGCTAAGGTAATATATCCTACAGTGAAATATCCATGGCCATTAATCGTTCCTGTCTGTCCTTCTGGTTTTACATAAACATAAACTGTGGTAAGCTTTTCTTCCTCACTGGCGAATGCCATATTCGGAAACGTTCCCAATGCCACCAAAAAAGCCAGCAGAACTGCTATCATGCGACTAGACAAAAATCCTTTTATCCGAGTCCATCTCATAAATAAATGCTTCCTTATTTTTAAGAGAATATTGTATTTTTTGATTTTATATAATCATACAATACTTTTTCTGTGTTTGGATTTGTTGTATAGGCATGATATTTTGTTGTAAATTCCTCAAAGAAACCTCCGGATAAGGCTACTTAAACCAAAAATTCTCAAAATCGTATTTAAACACACGATAGGTATACTTCCTTGAATCATAATTATATTGTCTTATCAATCTTCCATCTGCATCATATTCCCCAAAGGTGTTGGACTTACCTGAGCTTGTTACATAATTTCCGTTATCCATATCCTCCACACTGCTGACAATACTGGAATAAGGTACAGGGAAAGCCTTAACCAGTGTATAGCTCCTTGCATTTTCATCTACCAGGTATTTATAATAGTAGGAATTGTCCTCCGGCTTACCCTCAAAGGCTCCGGCTCCCGGATATACCGACCAGTCAAACTGCGGCCGGCTGGCTGCCCAGGCAAAATTATTGTTATACATAGCAATATAATACTGTCCCTCCGGGAGAGTGTCATCCTCCATATAGGTTACCGTATGCTGTCCTGCCTGAGGGACAAAGTCTCCCTTCCTTTCCCATACCAGCTCCTTATATGACGTTTCCTCCCACACACTTTCTTCAGAAAGCAGATAAGCTACCTTTGGATTTTCAAATACATTGTTAATCCGGACGATGGTTGACAGCTCTCTTGCACTTAATAAAAGGTCTGTCCCATTTTCTCTGCTGATAGCATCGATTGTATTAAAATGAATCCAATCTAAAGGCTCCCTTTCTGCCTCTGGAACCGTGGTATCATAGTGGCTTATTGCTAGCTTGTACATTTCCGGAAAAATATCCTTAAAATCAAGGAGCCGTGTAATCTCTCCACTTTCCATATCTATTGCAATAACGACATCCTCTACCACCTCTTTTTCTGTTGCCCTGTCCGACACAAGAACAAAGGTGGTATTAGAAGCTTCATCATAACAATAATCATGATGCATAACATAATCATTAAATTTATATTTTCTAACAATTTTTCCAAGGCGGTCCATTAAAGCCAAATCATGGTCGCTATAGGAAAACAGCAAATATTCTCCTACTCTTTCCAGACGGTCACTCCGGTATCCAAGCAGTGGAAGCTCTCCTCGCAGCCATCCGTTATTATCATATAAATAAGTATTTGCTTCCCATGCCTTATCATGTCCCAGCATAGCAAATAAACCATCGCTCAGCTCTGCTCTGCTTTCTCCGTCAATGACCTCTGCAATCTGAAGTGCAATACTAGACGCCGCCTCCGGCATTGTAATGCGAATCGGCTTAGAATCTGTTTTCTGCCCGTCCTTATTTTCGAAATGGAGGGTCAGCTGATTTTCAAGCCCCGGCAAAAGGCCTACCATCTGATAGGAATGTTCTGTAGTATAGTCTTCCTCTGTTCCATTGTACAAATCTGCCGAAAAGTCTGGTGCTCCCTCGGTACTTACGGTGTAAGAAACCTTCAGAGCCTCTTTCGAGGAAAAATAAACATTTACAGAACAGGTATTACTTCCATAAGGATTTATAACATATAGTGGGGCTTCTTTCGTTGGCTTTTTCTTTTTTATCAGCTTTTGAAGCTTTTTATCTATGGTTTCCTGATAGTCCAGGTTGTAAAAGGAAACCTTTTTCTCATTTTCTACCTGCCAAAGCTGCTTTTCTCCGGAAGAACCTGATACATTTACAATATCTACATTCATAGACAACCAGATTCTGTCCTTTAATTCGGATTGTGTAACCGCAAAAACACCAACTGCTATGAAAGCAATAGCAAAAAATATCCCTCCTACAGCTATTGCTTTTGTTTTCTTTCCCATATTCATATACCCTCCTTATAACTGGTCTATACTGCTAGTATAACCAACCTTTGTGAGAAAAATATGAGAAATTTTTTTCATTTATCTTTACTTTACAACCCCTACTCTTTCTGCTAAAATACATTCCAAACCGGAATAAAATGATTTTCATTCCAATAGTATGATACTATGTAAACTCAGGAGGTTCATTATGAATACTGTAAAACAGCACCACCGGCTTTCCCTTTTTCTTGGAAGCCTTTTTCTAACCTGTATTCTCCTCACCGGCTGCTTCGGAAAAGGTCAGAGCGATGAGCAGGTACAGGCCGCCTTTGATACCTTTTTAAATGACATTTTTCTCACAGAAGTTAAAGAGGATGGCATTACCTTTAACTTTACCCTTTCCCATCCGGAAAGCTATGGTATTACAGAAGCTCCCCAGACACTGGGCGACTACAGTCTTGATTATATGGAGGCAGACATGGCAAAGACAGAAAATCTCCTTTCTGCTCTAAAGGATTTTCCTTATCGAAAGCTAACTGACACACAGAAGCTTACCTATGATGTGTTAAAGGCTAGTCTGGAACAAAATCTGAAGGGCTCTGACTTTCTTTTATATCAGAAAGCCTTTAGTAAAACCATCGGTCTGCAGGCACAGCTTCCGGTCCTTTTTGCTGAATACCACTTTTCCGACAAGGCTTCTGTTGATACCTATCTTACTTTATTATCCGATGTAGAACGCTACTATCAGCAGATTCTTGATTTTGAAGAGGCTAAAATCCAGGCTGGTCTTTTTATGAGTCACGCAACGGCAGCTGACATTATCGAGCAATGTCAGGATTTTATATCAAAAACAGATACCAATTTTTTAATTGAAGTGTTTAACGACCGGCTGGATACCATAGACGGCCTTTCAACAAAGGAAAAAGATACTTACCGGCAACAGAATAAGGAAATTGTTTTACATTCTGTGATTCCTGCCTATAAAAATATTATTTCCTTTTTAACACAGCACATCGATGATGGCATAAACAATGGTGGCCTATGTTATCTGCCGGAGGGTAAGGAATACTATCAGCATCTTATCACCTCCTCCACAGGGTCTTCCAAAACAATTAAAGAAGTAGATGAAGCCCTGGATAGCCTTCTAAGGGATACCATGGGTACTATGCAGGAAATCATTGCTGAACATCCTGAAATATTAGAGGCTGCTATGGATGTCTCCTATCCGATGAAGGAGCCTGCTAAGATTCTTTCTTACCTGGAAGAGGCTGTTAAAGCTGACTATCCTGGAATAGAGAAGGTTGATTATTCTATCAAGTATGTCCACGAATCCCTTCAGCCTTCCATTAGCCCGGCCTTTTATCTGATACCGCCGATTGATGACGATAACCAGAATTCCATTTATATCAATCCATACAAGGATTATAATTTAGATGCCATTTTTACAACTCTGGCTCATGAAGGCTATCCCGGCCATCTGTATCAGAACGTATACTTTAGCCAGACAAACCCAGCTCCTATCCGCTCATTATTAAGCTGCACCGGCTACAGCGAAGGCTGGGCAACCTATGTAGAAATGGATAGCTACTATTTATCCGGCATTGACAAGACCCTCGCCGAGTTCCTTCGTGCAAACAACCTGGCCACTCTTTGTATGTATGGTAAGGTAGATGTAGGTGTCAACTATTATGGCTGGGATTTATCCAAAGCTACCGATTACTTAGGGCAGTTTGGTGTTACCGATGCCGGAGTAAGCAGGGATATTTATCAGTCTATGATTGCTGAACCGGGAAATTATTTAAATTATATTTTAGGCTGCATCGAATTTCTTGAAATGAAGGATACGGCGATGAAGAAGCTGGGAGACTCCTTTGTCTTAAAGGATTTTCATGAATTTATTCTCTCCTCCGGTCCAGCCCGTTTCGAAGTATTGAATGATTATCTAAAGGATTGGATGAAAAATTATAAGGCTTGATACAGTTTTCACCAGCTTTGAGGAATAAAAACTTTTCGCAAAGGGGCTGATTTCACATGACCAAGAAAG
>NZ_LNAM01000175.1 GCF_001461035.1 Acetivibrio ethanolgignens
AAAATCGCCGTACCCATTAAATACAAGGGGTACAGCGATTTTTTATCTATTTTATATTTATGAGCTTACTCTTTCCTATAGCAACCTTTTTACCATCTACAGTCTGGTAAGCTACAATGCAGACTTTTTTACCATTTTTTAATTCCTTTTGTGTAAGCTTAAGACTCTTTCCCTTCTTTATAACCTTTACCTGTTTAAACTTATTGCTGCTGTCCTTCACATATACAAGGTAGCCCGTTGCTCCCTTAACCTTATCCCAGGTAATGGTAGTACTTTTGGTTTTGGTATTAAATTTTACCTCTGTTTTTACCTTATTTGGAACGCTCTTCAATGCACTGGTGATGGCTTTTTCCGTATATACTGTTTTAGTAACGGTTACCTTCTTTTCCTCCGTTTTCTTTTCTTCAGTCTTTGTTTCCTCAGTCTTTGTTTCCTCGGTCTTTTTTTCCTCGGTCTTTGTTTCCGTTACTGGAGCCGAAGGTGTAGAAGGGATGAAAGGAAGAGCCGCTACCGTGATTTCAAATTCTGCTTCAAAAGGCAGCATAGCAGGTACAGTCTCGCCCTTTTTGCCATTTTCAATCATAGCCTTAACAGCTACCTTTCCTGCACCCTTTGCAGTAAGCTTGTTGCCATCGGTAATAGCAGCATCCTTTGCTGTTGTCTTTTCAGCAATGACAGACCATGTAATCTCCTGATTGGTAGCATTCTCTGGTAACACCCGGGCAGTGAGCTCCAAGGTGCTGCCCTCAATAAAGGTATCTTCGGCTGTTAGCTCCAGATCGGTTACATCCCTATTGCTCTTATATAGCATCATTTCTTTCAAGGCTCTGGAATAAAGATAGATAGAATCCTGTGAACCTTCGGCATTTTTAAACCATTTCTGAGTAAAACCTGCAGCTACTCCATCCCTTTCTACCGCATATCCAAAAGCTCCTCCAAGTCCTGCAGCAGCCGATGTAGAAGCTAATTGATAAGCTCCGCAATTCTGAAAAGCCTCCTCAGCCATCAATTCTGCAGTAGTCTTCGCACTAGAAATATTTTTTGTACGATTTTCTTTACTTACAACCAAATCCTCTCTTGGAACATTTACAAATTGCTCATTTTCATAAAAACTAAATCCAGGAAGCAGCATTGTCCGATTGTATTCTGCGTTCAAATTATCCTTGTAATACGGATAGTAGCTGGAGAACCAGCCATCAGCTGTACCTTTACAGTAGCTGTAAACCTGTTTTAATAAATAATCAAAGTTTTGATAAATATTTTTAAAAATTTTATTGCTATTGGCCTCCATGTTGGTATCAAGAATAAAAATCATATTCTTTTCTCTGGTTGTAGAGGTCTTTCCTATAAGCTTTCCTATTTCATTAAAAACAGCCTCTGCTTGATTCCAGTTTTCTTCTTTCATATCACGGGCCTGCGTAGTATCATGATACTCCATATCAATATCAAGTCCATCAAGGTTATGCTTCGTTACATACTCATCAACTATTTTTTCCGCAAGCCAGCCATAATACTCCTCTTTGCTCTTGTATTCTGCTGCATCCTCCTTAAAAGGAAACTGTGCCGAAACCCCTCTTCTTCCATCTATATCCCGTATTCCTATTGTACGAAGGACTCTCGTTCCCTGAGCATTAAGCTTTGGCACATATTCATTTTTAAGATATTCCCAATAAGGATTTTCGTCTTCCGTATAATCATGGAATACAAAGGCTACATTGACTTCCTCCGGAATAGACGTCATTCTGTGGACGGAATCATTCCAGCAGGCTTCAGACCAGTAATCCATCCAGGTTCTGTAATATCCCATGTAAAGAGGTGCTTTAAGAGGAAACTTAGCTGCCATTTCCGCCTTATCCACCTGCGGATACTTCCATTGCTCAGGTGCATTACCCGCTGCATCTGTTACAGTAATTTTATAATATTTTACAATACTTGCATCTTTTCTATCCCAGTCGGTATATTTATCTTTTCTTCCATAGGCCACTTCTGCACGAAGATATATATATCCAGGCTTTTTTGGTGTAATGCTGCTAATTGTAGCTTTTTCCTCAACTTCCTTATACCAAGAATAAGCCTTCTGTACTTTTGCAGTAGCATTTTTTTCTACCTCGACCTCTGTCTCCCCCGTATAAAAAACTTCCCAAAATATCCCATTTTCTTTTGAAGTTGCAGTAACAGGAGTAAGGCCATCGCCCTGCGGAAGCGTAATTGTTTCTCCTGCTTTAACTGTCTGATCCTTAAAATCTATGCTCTCAACCGGAACAAAATCTTCTGCATAGACTTTTGCAGCATTAGCTTCAAAGGGGATACAAGGAGTAGTTGCGAGCATCGTGCCTAAAAGTATTGCTGAAACAGCTCTTTTAAGACTGTATTTCGCAGTATTTCTCTCCCCCCCCCCCAATTTTTTACAGTAAAGTTTCTTTTCATAATACGGTTCCTCCTTTTGATTTAACTGATTTTAACATTTTTTAACAAAATATATTGATAATTACAACTAGATATTTACACAAATATAACAAAATGTCAATATACAATGTTAATAAACGAAAAATTTTGTTAAACAAGTCTGATTTCCCGATATTCTTTTTGTGCATTGTTACCAATTCTTCCTGGTTCAGAGTCCAGCTTTTATTTCTTATGCGTGTATGCGTCTTACACAAAACAAATAAGGACTTCCTACACCTCATCGAAGCATAAGAAGTCCTCAATTATTTTTGTCTTATTAAATTTGCAGTTCAACTCAACAACTAGACCGAGTATCTTGCATGACTAATTAGAATTTTCCAGCCTTATGAGCTTCCTCAATGGCTACAGCTACAGCTACGGTCATACCAACCATAGGATTGTTACCTGCACCGATAAGACCCATCATTTCAACGTGAGCTGGTACGGAAGAGGAACCAGCAAACTGAGCATCAGAGTGCATACGTCCCATAGTATCTGTCATACCATAGGAAGCAGGACCTGCTGCCATGTTGTCTGGATGAAGGGTACGGCCTGTACCACCGCCGGAAGCAACGGAGAAGTACTTCTTACCCTGCTCAATACATTCCTTCTTGTAGGTACCTGCAACCGGATGCTGGAAACGGGTAGGGTTAGTGGAGTTACCAGTAATGGAAACATCTACCCCTTCCTTGTGCATGATAGCAACACCTTCACGAACATCGTTTGCACCATAGCAGTTAACCTTTGCACGAGGTCCATTGGAATAAGCCTTGCGGGATACCTCCTTAACCTCTCCTGTATAGTAATCCATCTGTGTCTCAACGAAGGTAAATCCGTTGATTCTGGCAATAATCTGAGCTGCGTCCTTGCCAAGACCATTTAAGATAACTCTTAATGGCTTCTGACGAACCTTGTTAGCCTTTTCTGCGATACCGATAGCACCTTCAGCTGCTGCAAAGCTTTCGTGGCCAGCCAGGAATGCGAAGCACTCGGTATCCTCTTCCAGTAACATCTTTCCTAAGTTACCATGTCCTAAACCAACCTTACGCTGGTCAGCAACAGAGCCTGGGATACAGAAAGCCTGGAGTCCCTCACCGATAGCTGCTGCTGCATCTGCTGCTCTTGTGCAGCCCTTCTTAATAGCAATCGCTGCACCTGTAATGTAAGCCCAGCAGGCATTCTCAAAGCAGATAGGCTGAATACTCTTGATCTGATTGTATACATCAAGACCGGCATCCCTTGTAATCTTCTCTGCCTCTTCCAGAGAAGCGATGCCATAGCTGTTTAATACACTGTTAATTTTATCAATTCTTCTTTCATATGATTCAAATAAAGCCATGATTTGTTTGCCTCCTTACGATGATTTGATTATTCTTTTCTAGGGTCGATGATCTTAACTGCGTCATCTACTCTACCATACTGTCCTTTTGCCTTTTCCCAAGCTACGTTTGGCTCGTCACCCTTCTTAATGAAATCAGTAAACTTACCAAGGCTTACGAACTGGTAACCGATAATCTGGTCTTCTTCATCTAAAGCAATACCTGTTACATAACCTTCAGCCATCTCAAGGTAACGAGGTCCCTTCTTTAAGGTTCCGTACATAGTACCAACCTGGGAGCGAAGTCCCTTACCTAAATCCTCAAGACCTGCACCGATAGGAAGTCCATCTTCAGAGAATGCGGACTGGGTTCTTCCGTATACAATCTGTAAGAATAATTCTCTCATGGCTGTATTAATTGCATCACATACTAAGTCTGTATTTAATGCCTCAAGGAGTGTTCTTCCTGGTAAAATCTCAGAAGCCATAGCTGCTGAGTGGGTCATTCCTGAACATCCGATAGTCTCAACCAAAGCCTCCTGGATAATGCCCTCCTTTACGTTCAGGGTGAGTTTACAGGCACCCTGCTGCGGAGCACACCAGCCGATACCGTGGGTCAGACCGGAGATGTCGCTAATCTGTTTTGCTTGTACCCATTTTGCTTCTTCTGGGATTGGTGCAGCACCGTGATTTACACCCTGTGCTACAGGACACATCATTTCTACTTCATGTGAATAAATCATGTTGTAACTCCTTTCAGTGTACATATTATAATTTCTTAGCTACCTCACATCAAATCATAAAATTCGTCAGCTTTCGCTAAAAATACCACTTTCGTTTTATATTTTCTCATAAATCGCCAAAATAGTCTATAGTAATTTTACCTAAAATCTATGGTATTTTTGTTATTTTTTTAACACTATATTGTCCTTATCCTTATAAATATGCCTTTCCTTAACCATGCCACGCACAGAAGAAAGCGGATAAATATTAGAATCCCGGCCGATGACCGTACCTGGATTCAATACACTGTTGCAGCCTACCTCTACCCGGTCACCTAACATTGCACCAAACTTTTTAAGGCCGGTTTCCAGCCGTTCTCCATCACAGCTTACCTTTACCAAAGTCTTATCAGACTTTACATTTGAGGTCACTGCTCCAGCCCCCATATGAGCCTTATAGCCAAGGATAGAATCACCCACATAGTTATAGTGTGGTACCTGAACCTTATTAAATAAAATTACATTTTTAAGCTCGGTGGAATTGCCCACAACGGCTCCTTCCCCGACAATGGCATTGCCACGGATAAAAGCCCCCTGGCGAACCTCAGCTTCCTTTCCTATTATAGCAGGTCCGCCGATATATGCACTAGGGAAAATGGTGGCAGATTTGGCAATCCAAATATTGTCACCTTTTTTCTCATATTCCTCCTCAGAAAGACTTTCCCCCAGCTTTATAATAAATGCACTGATTTTGGGAAGTACCTCCCACGGATAGGTTGCTCCTGCAAAAATCTCAGCCGCAATCGTCTGGGATAAATCAAATAATTTTTCAATTTTCATTTTGTCAAAGGTACTCATGCCTTGTTATTCTTCCTTTCCCTTATAACCTCTCCACACGTACACTTAGAAGCTCTGATTGCAAATCCTGTATGGATAGCTTCCTTCGGACAGTGGTATGCACAGGCTCCACATCGAATGCATTCAGGTGAATCCGGTACCTTGACAGGATCAACCTCCATCTTACATACTCTTTTACATTTTCCGCAATTTACACACTTGTCTTTGTCCACTTCCAAACGGTATAAGCTTATTTTGTTCATTAATCCATATATGGCACCAAGAGGACAGAGTGTACGGCAAAAAAAGCGATATATAAAAATACAACCAGCTATGGTTCCAATCAGAATTGCCATCTTCAGGAAAAAAAGCGATCCTATTGTCTGCCTGAGCTCTTCATTCGTAGCAAGCAGCGGAATTCCTCCTCCTAAGGTTCCTGCCGGGCAGATAAACTGGCAGAAGGCAGGCTTTCCCATTCCCATATAATTAGTCGCCACAATCGGTAATAAAATAACAAAAATAATAAGTACAGCATACTTGATATACAGAAAGCCCTTTTTTAAACGTAGCTTTGGAGAAGGTATTTTATGTATCAGTTCCTGAAAAAGGCCAAAGGGACACAGCCATCCACAGATAAACCTCCCAAAAAGGACACCAAAGGCCAATAAAATACCTACAACATAAAAGCTGAAATTAAAGCTCCTGGAACCATTAACTGCCTGTAATGCTCCTATCGGACAAGCAAAGGTCGCCGCCGGACAGGAATAGCAATTCAATCCTGGATTACAGAATTTCTTCCATTCTCCCTTGTATATGCTTCCAGCTTTAAAATTTAAAAGATGGGCATTGGAATATCCAAAAGCAATCAGTTGGATTAATTTTCTTTTTACGGGATTCTTTATTTCCACCATAAATCACCCCAATCCAATGCATTCAAAGCAAATATTCACAGCCTTATTCAATACAGTTGCAACTTCACCTCTTGATACTCCACAAAAAATAAAGGCACAGGAAATTATAATTATTGCAATTCTGGCAAACCTTTTATTTCTGCTGCTCATTGAAATAATCCTCCACAGCCTTTTTACAGCCCTCTACATCTGCACCAACAACAGCATTTCCAACAATCTTTCCTTCTTTATCTACAAAGAAAGTTGTAGGAACTCCCGTTACAGATTTTGTAATATTATCAAAATCAGAATTTGCAATCATATGTGTAAAATTCGCATCGGCCTTTTCTGTAATAGATACTGCAAGATCATGATGCTCTGTATCATCTTCACTTTGAAGATCTGCAACAAGGCCTACCAGCTGTACATTATCCGGCATAGATTTTGCCCATTCTCCCAGCTCCGGCATCTCTTCTACACAAGGAGTGCAAAAGGTTCCCCAGATATTCACAACCGTTAAATCCTTCTCTTCAAAAATACTGTTAGTTACAGTGTTTCCACCCAAATCTTTAGTTGTAAAGACTGGCATCTGCTCTGGAAACTTTGTATCTCCACTTGTAGCTTTGGTACAGCCTGTCAAAACCAGAGCTGTCATTAAAAAAATTCCAGTTGCTTTCATAAATTTACTTTTTCGTTTCATCGAATTCCCTCTTTCTTATTCATTGTTAGTTGTAAGTTTCTCATCGATTATATCCTATGCCATACAAAGACGTCAATACCACTGAAAAAACTTTAAAAACTATTCAGAATTTATTTAATTATCTTACAAAATACTTACGAAATGCGGTAGCTCTCTACGACTTATTTTTATAGTAGGATGCCGACTTATCAAACATGCTCCGCAAAGCTGCCTGATTGTTAAGCCCTTTTACACCATCGGTCAGGCGTCTTACAAAGCCCTCCAGCTTCTGCATATACTCCTCTTCTGTAATCGTGCCCTCTGCCACATAGGTAAGTCCCTTTTCCCAGCTTGCCGTCAGCTCCGGATTTAAAAGAGAGCGTATCGAGGAATTTACCACATGATAGATAAGCTCTCCCTGCAGCGTTGGTGTGATAATCTGGGTCTTTTTATTCAGATTCAGATAAGCAATCTTCACCAGCTTATTTAAGATTTCCGCACGGGTCGCACTAGTTCCGATACCGCTACCCTTAATCTGGGCTCTAAGCTCCTCATCCTCAATAAGCTGTCCGGCATTTTCCATTGCCAGAATCATCGAGCCGGAGCTGTAGCGTTTTGGCGGTGAGGTTTCACCCTCCTTAATTTCCAGAGCCTCCATTGTAAGGTGGCTTCCCTTTTTCAGGCTGTTAATCATCTCCAAAAGCAGTGGACTCATACCGTTTTCTGCTGTATCACCATTCTCTGCATTTTCTGGATGCTCCACAGCCTCTTCCTGTATTTCTTTACCCTGTCCACCATCTTCCCCTGTTTTTTTCTTTTTTAAGAAGGAATATTCCGTTACTTTAAGATACCCCTCCTCAGATAGCAGCCGGAAATTTGCGAAAAACCGCTCTTCCTTCCGGTTCAGGGTAATAGCTGTCTTCTGATAGACTGCCGGTGGATAAAAAATACTTAAAAACCGGCGTACAATCGTCTCATATACCTTTGCTGCCGTCGGCGTCAACCCTTTAAGAGCTCCGAAGCCTTGTCCGGTAGGAATGATGGCATAATGGTCGGTAATCTGCTTGTCATTCACATATTTGGTCTTTGCAATATTTCTATAGGAGCCGGAGGAAAGGATTTCCTCTGCATATTCCCTTGCATAGCTATAATTACGAAGTCCACTTATATTCTTATAAATCTCCTTACTGACTGCTGTAGACAACACTCTTGCATCAGTTCTCGGGTAGGTTACAAGCTTTTTTTCATACAGCTCCTGAGTAATCTTTAGGGTCTCATCCGGGCTGATTTTAAACAGCCGAGAGCAGACATTCTGAAGCTCTGCCAGATTAAACAAAAGAGGCGGCTGTTTATTCTCTTTTTTCCTCTCTATCCTTTCAACCAACGCTTCCTTTGGTTTTTCCGGCTCAATCAGAAAACGAATCAGCTCCTCTGCCGTTTCTCTTTCCCTAAAGCCATTTTCCTTATAAAGAAATGGTGTCTCAAAATATTTTGAGCCTTCTACAGCCTTCCATTCTGCTAAAAGCGAGGTCTGTCCATTGCCAAAGGTTCCTACTACCCGGTAAAAGGGAGTTTTTACAAAATCACGGATTTCCTGTTCCCGCCGTACTACCATGCCGAGAACACAGGTCATAACACGGCCGACAGAAATCGAAGACCACTTTTTGTTATTCAGGTATCCATTTACGTTCTGACCGTATTTCAAAGAAAGCACCCGGGAAAAATTAATTCCCATCAGATAATCCTCTTTTGCACGCAAATAAGCCGCCGATGACAAATTGTCATAGGCAGATAGGGGTTTTGCCTCTTTAATGCCTCGAAGGATTTCTTCTTCCGTCTGGGAATCAATCCAAACCCGGCGTTTTTCCTTGGTATCCTTTACACCTGCCATCTCATCTACCAGGCGGTATATGTATTCTCCTTCTCTTCCCGAGTCGGTACAGACATAAATCGTACTGACATCCTCCCGGTTTAGAAGTCCCTTGACTACATTAAACTGCTTACTGACGGATGGAATTACCTCATATAAAAACTTCTCCGGTAAAAATGGCAGTGTCTCCAGCGACCATTTTTTATAAACCGAATCATATCTTTCGGGATAGCTCATCGTAACCAGATGCCCTACGCACCAGGTTACGATAGCCTCATCAGACTCCAGGTAGCCGTCCCGGGGCTTGCCATTGATATGAAGGGCCTTGGCAAACTCCTGGGCTACACTTGGTTTTTCTGAAATATATAATGCTTTACCCACGGGTTAGATATCCTTATTCTCTAGTTCCAGCGATTTTACCCATGCCCTTGTTCCAAAAATAATGCCGACAATCACAATACCTGCCAGTGCACAGTATTTAACAATTTTTGCGACATCCACCTTTACTTCTACTCTTACTGCCTCCTCCGGAAGCGCTTTTTTATTTCTAAGACAACTCACTTTACATTCTCCTTTCGTTAAAATCCAAGCTCTTCTCCTACTAAAATCACCTTAATACGGTTTGGTATCCTGGAACGTCTTGTTACTACAATCTGACAGCACATACAATCCTCTGCCAGACAGTTGCCACAGCGTCCGATTTTGCCACAAGGGGTATTTGTCTCCAAACGTACTGCATTTGCCGGAGCCGCCACATTTCTGGCTCTCTTTACACCGCTTTCCACATCCGGCACGATTTTATTCATGCCGGCAACGATAATTACGTTTTCCGGTCCGTGGCACAGGCAGGATACACGGTTGCTGGCTCCGTCTACATTGACAAGCTCTCCCTCCAGAGTAATCGCGTTGGAGCTCATAAAGAAGTAATCCGCTGTAACAATTTTTCCATACAGCTGCCTCTTTTCCTCTGGTGTCTTTGCAGAAGCTCTGTCATAGACCACATAATCTGAAGACTTAAGCTCATCCAAAAGTCCAATTTCCGAAAGCGTTGCAGAGCCTCCCCAGGTAACAGAACAGCCCGGAGTCAAAAAACGCTTTGCCATTTCCTTAGCTTCTTCCTTTGTATTACAATAATAACCCTCAATTCCCCGCAGATTAAACTTCTCAATCAAGGTATCTGCAAGATTCTCATAAGCCTGCTGCTTTGGTAACATAACCATTCTCCCTTCTGTATCCATAGTATCCCTTCTTATTATACCAATTTACTGGCATAACGGCTAGCCCCAAATACAGAAAATCACTATTTTTTTATTGACAAAGTTCAAAACATTTTTTTGAATTTCTGTATTTTTACTTCACAAGCCTCCTTTACCGAGCATCTTTTTATATAGAATTCTTATTCGATAAGTTTGTAAAAATCCTGTGTATCAGCAGAATGAATTCAGAGGCTTCGTTCGAGTAAAAACCGAGAATTTTAAAAAATCGTTTCTAAAAAATGTTTCCTGTCTCTTTCACGAGAGAACCACCCATGGGAGACTGTATATCAGATGAAAACAAGCCGAAAACTTTTTAGCCGCTCTAGACAGGCTTTTTCATAAAGTCCCGATAAAACCGCAGTAATTGCAACTCGGTATGTTCTATAAAAGAAGGATAGAACATACCTCAGACATACAATTACTGCGGTTAGGTTTTATTCAAAAGCCTGTAAGAGCGGCACAAAAGTTTGCGAAGCTTGTGTTCAACCTGATATACAGCCCCATGGGTTGTCCTATCGTTGAAAAAACAGGAATCAAAGCATCTTTAGAAACGATTTTCCTAAAATTCCGGTTTTTGCGAGCGAAAGCGATGAATTTATTCTGCTGATACACAGGATAGTTGTTTTTTCTTGCCACCGGAAAACACATAGGATATAATAATTTTAAACTATACTACAGGAGGATGCTTACTTTGCTTGATTTATCTAAAATCCGTGAAAATATAGATGAAATTGATACGCAGATGGTTGAGCTTTTTGAAAAGCGGATGGCTCTTACCAAAGAGGTAGCTGAATACAAAATGCAGACAGGCAAGGCTGTTCTTGATAAGGAAAGGGAAGCCCAGAAGCTTAATGCCCTCTCCTCCTTAGTTAAAGAGCCTTATAATACCTATCCAGTTCAGGAGCTTTTTACCCAGATTATGTCCATGAGCCGCAAGTATCAGTACAGCCTGATAAAAAATTATACTGAGGAGCTTTCCTTTGAAAGACTCTCCTCTCTTCCTTTCAATTCAGAAACAAGGGTCGTATTTTTTGGAGAAACGGGTTCTTATTCCGAACAGGCTATGGAGGAATATTTCGGAACTGAGGTTACACACTTCTCCGGCAAAACCTTTAAAGAGGTTATGACGGCTGTACATACCGGTGCCGCCGATTATGGTGTTCTCCCGATTGAGAACTCTTCTACCGGAGGGGTATTGGATATGTATGATCTGCTGGTGCAATATGACAACTATATTCTAAGTGAGCATATTGTTCCGATTCGTCATGCACTCCTTGGTCTTCCCGGTGCCAGTCTTTCTGACATCCGCACCGTATATTCCCATCCCCAGGGTATTATGCAGTGCTCTGCTTTTTTAGAAGCACATCCTGAGATTACACCAGTAGAATACTTAAGCACTGCTTTGGGAGCTAAACGGGTACTGGAGAAGGGCAAAAAGGAAAATGCGGCCATCGCAAGTCTCCGGGCTGCCGACTGTTACGGACTTTCTGTCCTTCAGGAGTGTTTAAATCGTGAAAGTACGAATTCGACCCGCTTTATCATCATTGGAAGCAAAAAGGCCTATTTGGAAAATGCCAGTAAGGTAAGTCTGTGCTTTGAGCTTCCACACGAAAGCGGAACTCTTTATAATATGCTTTCCCATTTTATTTATAATAACCTGAATATGACGAAAATCGAATCCCGCCCTATCTCAGGACGTCCATGGGAATACCGCTTCTTTGTGGATGTCGAGGGTAATCTTGCCGATGCAGGCATGAAAAATGCGATTACCGGTATTCAGGCAGAGGCAGAAAGCCTCAAAATTTTAGGAAACTTTACAACAATTTAAGGAGGGATTACTGATGAGAAAATGGATTATTACAGTTATCGTGTTTCTAGTTATAGGCGGCGGCTTTGGTACCTTTGCCTATCTGAACACCCGCACAGTGTGGAATAGCGAAGGTTCCTCCGGGAATTTTCCAGGGAATTTAAATAATGAGGGCTTATTTTGTGAAGACGGAGATACCATCTACTTTTCCAATCCAAAGGATGATGGTGCTTTATATTCCATGAACCAGGAGGGAAAGGAATTTAAAAAAATACATGCGGATAAGGTTTCTTCTATTAATGTAACCGGCGAATACATTGTTTATGTCCGTGATAATCACAACCGGGCTAAAAATGCCGGCAACTTCTTCAGCTTTAACAATGTCGGTATCTACCGCATCCGCAAAAAGAACAGTGGTGATATCAAGCAGCTTTATAATGACCCTGCCGGAGTTGCCAGTCTGTATGGCAACTATATCTACTATCAGCACTATAATACAGAAACAAATCTGGAATTTTATAAGGTGAAGCTGGATGGCTCTGAGGAGGAAAAGCTTAGTGCTGAGCCGATTCTTCCAGGCTCTTACGAAGGTGGATACCTGTACTACAATGGAGTGAAAAAGGATCATGACATCCATACCCTGAACCTTAGCAATAACCAGGTGTCTGATATTGCCTTTGGCAACTACTTTTCCATTCTAGCTCAGGGCGGCTCCATCTACTATCTGGATTTGGCACAAAATTATGCCATCGGTCGAATGGACACAGACGGCTCCAATCCGGAGCTTTTAGTAAGGGATCGCTGTTCCTTTTTTAACCTGAGTCCTGACAACCGCTACCTGTATTACCAGATTGATGGTATAGACCATAACCGTCTGTGCCAGCTGGATTTGGTCACGATGGAAGAAAAAATAATCCTGGAGGGTGATTTCTGTAAGCTCAATGTAACCTCCAGATATCTGTTCTTCCAGGATTTCCACTTGGAACAGTGGTATCAGTATACACCATCCACGAGTACCCTGAAGCCCTTTAGCCCGCCAGTATTGGTAAAATAGTCTTATAAACTGTTCCAAAGCTCATATACTGTTTTTTGTAAAAGAGGATGCTTTGCCTGTGGAGCTATCTGTACCAGTGGCTCCAGGACAAAGCTTCTTTTATGCATTTCTATGTGGGGAATCCTTAGATTTTCCTCCCGGATTACCTCTTCCTCATACAAAAGGATATCAATATCCAGAGTTCTCGGTCCCCAGTGAACCGTTCTCTGCCTTCCCAGCTGCTTTTCAATTTCATTTACCACAGCAAGAAGTTCTTCCGGCTCATACAGAGTGTCAACAGCTACCGCACCATTTAAAAAATCATCCTGCTCTATACCACCATAAGGCTCTGTTACGATAAAATCTGATACCTTAAAAAGACGTATCCTTTCATCTGCAGCTAGAAGCTCTAAAGAATCTTTTAAATACTTTTCCTTATCTCCCATATTGGAGCCAATCCCCAGATAAACCCGGTGCCATCCCCGCTCGATTTCAACAGAAACCGTATCCAGTGGCAATAAAATTGGTGCCCATGGCTTTTTTATCTCCAGATGCACTTTTTCAATTCCCTTGTACTTTAATAAAAGCCGTTCTGCCAGCCGCCCTGCCAAGGTCTCTAAAAGCTTAAAGGTATGGTCTCTTGAAAAGCTTTCTATCTCATGGGCTACCTCGGCATAGCTGATAGAATCCTCCATCGCATCGCTTTTACCCGCTTTTTTCGTATCTACATACAGCTCGGCAGATACTAAAAACTTCTGCCCCAGAACATTTTCTTCCTTAAAAACTCCGTGCTTTCCATATACCTCTAAATCCTTAATTTTTATCTTATCTTGCTTTTTCACGCAGTATCGCCTCCGTCATCCGTATCGCCCGCTTATTGGCCTCTACATTGTGTACCCGGACAAAATGACAGCCCTTCATAGCACCAATCACACTGGTCGCCATCGTTCCCTCCTCTCGCTCTGTTACAGGAAGGTCAAGGGTCAGCCCAATCATAGACTTTCTGGAGGTTCCTAACAGCACCGGAAGATTAAATTTCAAAAAGTCCTCCAGATGGTTCATACAAATTAGATTCTGCTCCAGTGTCTTACCAAAGCCAATTCCTGGGTCTACCATCAGCTTATCCTCCGAAATACCTGCTACCTTTGCCAGCTCTATGCATTCCGAAAGCTCCGCTAGCACCTCCGGCATAAAAGCACCGTATTCCGTGTTATCCTTATTGTGCATCAGACAGGCAGCCACATCAAATTCCTTTACCAGGGCTGCCATTTTACCATCATATTGAAAGCCCCAGATATCATTAACCATATCAGCTCCGGCCTCTAAGGCTGCTCTTGCTACCCGTGACTTATAGGTATCAATGGATATCGGTATGTCAAACTCTTTTTTCAGAGCCTCAATTACTGGTGCCACTCTTTCTATTTCTTCCCCTTCGGTAATCTTAACATGCCCCGGACGGGTGGATTCACCGCCAATATCGATAATATCTGCTCCCTGGGAAATCATCTCCCCGGCATGATAAAGAGCCTTATCCATCTGGTTAAAGCTGCCTCCGTCGGAAAAAGAATCTGGCGTCACGTTTAAAATTCCCATCAGATAAATTCTCTCTCCAATTGGAAAGCTCTTTCCACCGATTATCATATTTTTTATCATATCCAACATTCCTCCTCTAGTCTCTTATCAACTGAAAAAAACTGTCTCTTAATTCTCTGTCCGTTTCAAAAGCACCCTTTGCAACAAAGCTCACCGTGCGGCTTCCTGGCTTCTTAATGCCCCGCATTGTCATACACATATGCTCTGCCTCTGTATATACCATAACACCCTTTGGCATCAGATTTTTCATAATGTCTTCTGCAATCTGGGCTGTCATCTGTTCCTGAAGCTGTGCCCGCCTTGCGTAGACCTCAACCGTTCTGGCAAGCTTACTTAAGCCCACGACTTTCCCATCCGGCACATAAGCTATATGTACCTTTCCATAGAAGGGCAGAAAATGATGCTCGCACACTGAATAAAAGGTAATATCCTTCTCCAGTACCATTTCATTATTTTCTGCGGTAAAGGTTTTAGAAAGATGCTCGGAAGCATCCTGTCTGATTCCTTCAAAAAGCTCATGGCACATAGCACTGATTCTTCCCGGTGTTTCCTTTAAGCCTTCCCTTTCCGGATTTTCCCCAATTCCTTCTAAAAATAGCCGTACTGCTTCTTCAATCTTCTTTTCATCTATCATGGGCGTTTCATTCCTTTCCAAAAATCTCTGCCGCAATCGCCTGCCCCGTCTTCGTCTTCGCAATACCTCCAAGGGCAGTTTCCTTTAGCTGGTATGGAAGAAGCTTTCCTACACGGTACATGGCATCCACTACCTCATCCGGCGGTATAATACTTTTCATCCCTGCCAGAATCAGGTCAGCACTTAAAAGGGCATTGACTGCCTGGGAAGCATTTCTCTGGGCACATGGCACCTGTACCAGCCCTGCTACCGGATCGCATACCAGTCCCATACAGTTCATCAGAGAAATCGCCACACTGTCAGCTATCATCTCATCGGTACCACCCTTTAAATATACAGCCGCCGCTGCTGCCATCGCAGCTGCCACTCCGCACTCTGCCTGACAGCCGCCCTCAGCCCCGGCTACTGTCGCATTTTTCATAATCACAGCTCCGATACCAGAAGCAATCAAAAGTCCCTCCAGAACCTTTTTTCTCGGAAACTCCTCCTTTTCTTCCAGAGAAATGAGGACAGCCGGAAGGATTCCGCAGGCTCCTGCTGTCGGAGCCGCACAAATCTTACCCATGGAGGCATTCACCTCACTGCAGGAAAGAGCCCGTGCCATCACGATATTAAGGAAATCCCCACAGAGGGTATCTCCTTTTTTTGCATATTCATACTGAGGCTTTGTAATACCGGTAATCAAAGAACCAACCGTCTTTCTCTCTGCGGTAAGAGCCTTCGTAGCAGCCTCCTCCATAACCTGATACCGTCTGTTAAGGCGTTCTAACACTTCCGCCTCGTTGCTTTCTGAAAGCCTTACTTCATTATCCAGAATAATCTGATACAGCGGCTTATTTTCCTCTTTTGCAAGCCTTAGCATATCCTCTATGGAATTATACATGCTCGTCGTCCTCCATTACTACATTGATTGCCTTTACACTGATAATTTTAGGCACCTTGCGAAGAGCCTCAACTACCTCATCCGTCAGATAGCTGTCTGTCTCTATCGTACAGTAGGCCGTCCCGCCCTTAGAGCTTCGGTTTACTGTCATAACACCGATATTAATCTGGTGCTTTGCCAGAACTCTGGAAATCTCGCTGATAATACCCACCTTATCCTCCTGACAGATTAAAAGGGTACTGGAATTCATCCGAAGCTCCGTATCAAAGCCATCAATTCGCTTAATCAGGATTTCTCCGCCGCCAATCGAAGCTCCGATAATCTCCGTTTTTTCTCCGTTTTCCATATAAAAGGTCATAACCACTGTGTTTTCATGCATATTTTCCAGCTCAACCTCATAAAAATCATAGGCAAGACCTGACTTATCGGCAAGCTCAAAAGCCCTTTCCAGACGGTCGTCATTTTCCTTCAACCCTAAGGCCCCTGCCACCAGTGCCACATCTGTTCCATGTCCCTTATAGGTCTTGGCAAAGGAGCCATGAAGCCCAAAGGACACTCTTGAAAAAGCCTTTCCAACAATAGCCCTTGCTGCCTTGGAAAGCTTTGCTGCTCCCGCTGTATGAGAGCTGCTTGGACCAATCATGACCGGTCCTAAAACATTAAAAATGCTGATATCCATCTTCTTCTCCTAATTATACGATGTTGAGGTCAAAAGCCCCAACTATGATGCCTACGGATTGTTCCGTGCTACGCACTCCCACAATCCTGCCCAATATTCGCATATCGTGGGATATACATCCCACTTTTATGCTCATATCGGGGCGGGTTCCAAGGTCTTGCACCCACTTATGAGCAAGCTCATGTGGGTTTCGACCTTTTGACCCTGGCATCATTATATTGAAGTATTTTCGTTATCTCATGTAAAAAGGAAAGAGAGCCGTAAACAATAATTGCTGTCCTATTCTCATTTTCCTGTATTGCCTTTTTCAGGGCCTCTCCGGCACTCTGGCAGGAGGTCACTCTCTGACAGTATTTTTTCGCACACTCAGAAAGCACAGCTGCCGGAAGTCCACGCTCACCCTCTGGCTTCAGTGTATAAACCTTTTCCATAAAAGGAAGTGTTTCCTTTAACACCTTATCATATTCCTTATCCTTAAACATCCCTACAATACCAATCAGCTTTTCTTCCGGGAAATATATCTTAAGGGATCGGGCCAGGGACTGAGCCGCTGCTTCATTATGTGCACCATCTATAATAATTACCGGTTCCCTGGAAACTATGGTAAACCGTCCTACCCAACAGGCTTTTTTTATTCCCTCACAGATAGCCTCTTTTCCCAAAGAATAGCCCTGTTTTTCCAGCATCCGGGCTGCCTCAATAGCAAGAGCGGCATTCCCTGGCTGATTTTCTCCTAATAAAGCTGTCTCAAACTCTTCTCCCTTATAAGAAAAGGCCGTTTTCTCCAGTGTCATTTCCCTGATAGCAAGTTTTTCAAGGTCTGCCCAGATAAGCTCACTATCAAGTTTCAGAGCAGTTTCCAGAAGTACCTTTTTTACCTCCGGCTCCTGAGGCCAGGATACGGACGGTACACCCTTTTTTATAATTCCTGCCTTTTCCAAAGCAATTTCTGTAAGGGTTTCCCCTAAAAACTGCATATGGTCCCGGCTAATTGCTGTAAATATCTGACATACCCCAGTTTTTATAACATTCGTTGCATCCAGCCTGCCGCCAAGTCCGGTTTCTAAAAGCACCAGCTGGCACCCCTGGGTCTCAAACTCCATAAAGGCCATCGCTGTCTCCAGCTCAAAAGGCGTCGGATGGGGAAGTCCATCCTCCACCATTTCAAGCACAGCAAATTCAATAGCACTCATCCACTTGGCAACATTCCATTTAGAAATGTATTCCGTTCCTTTTTCATCACTGATTTGAATCCGTTCCTCATAGGAAAATAAAGCTGGAGAAATATAGCGTCCTGTCTTTATTCCAGCGGTCCGTAGGATTTCATTTAAAAATGCTCCTACCGAGCCTTTTCCATTGGTTCCGGCAATGTGTACAAATTTCAGCTTATCCTGAGGATTCCCAAGCCGTGCTAAAAGGTTCTGCATCGTAGAAAGCCCCAGAACCATGCCATATTTCCCGGCAACCTCTATATACTGCCTTGCTTTATCGTAATTCATGCTTTCCATTTTCTACAGCCTCATTTCCCAATAATTTCGCTTTTCCTTGTATATCTCTGTAATTTTTGATTATAACACACCTTTTCATTAAAAAAAAGGTAGACAAGAAGATTTTTCGTGCTACAATAAATTTGGATGTTTATCTAAAAATAGGTTTCTATCATTGAGAGAGGTATTTTATAATGAAATCACAAAAATTCAAGGACTTCCTAATAATGACAATGAGCACCCTTGTCATGGCCGTTGGCGTTTACTTTTTCAAGTTTCCAAATAACTTCACCTTTGGTGGTGTTACTGGTTATGCACCCCTAGTTGCAAAAACTGGTCTTATGAGTGCCGGTGACTTTTCCTTTATAGCCAACATGGTGCTTCTGGTCATAGGTCTTTTATTCCTGGGCCGTGGATTTGCCACCAGAACAGCCTACACCAGTATTTTACTATCCGTTATTATCTCCACTCTGGAGCGGCTGGTTCCTATGAAAGGCCCTCTCACAAACGAGCCAATTCTGGAGCTTGTATTTGCCATTGCACTACCGGCCTTTGGCTCAGCCATCCTTTTTAATATGGATGCTTCCAGTGGTGGTACCGATGTTATCGCCATGCTGTTTAAGAAATACACCTCCATTCACATCGGTAATGCTCTTCTGGCTACCGATTTGCTGGTTGTATTCCTTGCTTTCTTCATGTTTGATATCAAGACCGGTCTTTTTTCCTTATTAGGTCTTACCATTAAGTCCTTTATGGTAGACGGCATGATTGAAAGCATTAACCTGTGCAAGTACTTTAATATTGTCTGTGATGACCCGGAGCCAATCTGCAACTTTATCGTAAATAAGTTAAAGCGAAGTGCCACCATCTGTGAAGGCACCGGAGCCTTTTCCGGTAATCAAAAATACGTTATTTTTACAGTTATGGGCCGCTATGAGGCCATTCGTCTTAGAAACTATATACGAGATTTAGACCAGCATGCCTTTATCCTGATTACCAATACCAGCGAGATTGTAGGAAAAGGCTTCCATAATGTTTAAACCTATACATAAAAAAGAGCCGCACACAAGTCGGCTCTTTTTTTCTACTGTGATTCACTTAAATAGGTCTGTACACGGTTCTGAATCAGCTTTGCTACTTCTTCAGCCGACTTCTGGTCGGAGAAGTAGGCACCTGTCTCCTCTGTTATGATTTCCTCTACCTTGGTATCATAACGCATTACTTGGGTAAGAGATGCCAGGAATTCATCTATCTTAGCTACTTCTTCATCTGTAACCTTTCCAATCTTTACTTCCTTACCATTAATAACAGCAGTATTCTCATATACCTGCTCTTTTCCGTTTTCATCAGTATAGGTATCTGGCTTCTGTGCCTTCGTCTTTAAATCTGCATATGCAGACTTTTTAATCGGCCATTCATAGGAACGGCTACCCTGATATTCATCGCCTAACAGGTACTTGATAAATGCCCACGCTCCCTCTGGATAAGCCGCCTTGGCAGACATTGCAATTTCCATATTGCTGGTGATAGCAGAGCCCTGCTTATTTTCTGTCGGGAAACCGATAAAGGTCAGTTCTTTTCCGCCATAGTTATAATACTTGTCATTGTGAAGCTGTCCATAATTATATAAAAAGTAGGTCTGCAGCATTACCTTATCGGTTGCATACTTAGTTGCTTCTTCCATTGCATTGGCTTCCTCTACAGCTATGACACCTTCATCATACATCCCATTATCTACTTCCTTCGGGAACTGCTTTGCAAAATTAAGAAGCTTTACAAATGCCTCTGTATCAAAGTTACAGGTACCCTTTGCATAATCAATGTACTGATTGATTGCGAGGAACAGACCTCTTTGTAAAACAGACGTCTGAGTCTCACCCTCGAAAATCTTTGTTCCCTCTGGCTTCTGGGCCATCAGCTTTTCTAAATCCTCCATTGTCCAGCCCGGTGTTTTTCCAACATTCTCTTCTTTTGCAATTACAGTCAGTACAGAATAACCAGGAGCAATACTGTAAAGCTTTCCATCCTTTTCAAAAGCTTTAAAAATATTTTCCATATAATCAGAACGGTTAAACTCACTGTCTTTATCCATCTGCTCATATAAATCAGCAAATAAGCCTTTACTGGTATAATTTCCGATTGGCAGGTTGCCTACAGAAACCAAATCCGGAACTTTACCGGAAATCAAATCTGTATTCATTTTATCCGCTCCGGCACTAAAATCCTCGGCCGTTGCATACTTAGAATAATCATCGATGATAATACGGTACTCGTCATTCTTCTTATTAAAAGAAATAACAGCAATATTCACATTGTAATCATTGTATGGCATTGCCAGAGTGACAAGCTTTTTGTCCTTTACGTCCTCCGGAGCTACCTTTTCCACTACCATAATCTGATTTTCCTGGGTAAGCTCGTCATAGACATTTCCTACAAATCTTCCATCTGGCAGACAGGATATATCATAGGTGCTGCTTCCGTTAATATCTGAATTAATCCAGTTAAGAATTTTAGTTTTCTCATCACTTTCAATATCATAGGAATAAACATATACACCGTCATTCATATATAGGCCATCCGGTCCGGAAATAAGATTCATCATATTTAGACCAGCAGCCAGTTTCCGCACCTCCGAAAGCTGCTTTGACTGTGTATCCAACCTGCTGATAATTCTCTGGGTATAATCATCATTGTGAGCAACGGTACATATGTTTCCCTTTCCATCCTTTACCATGCTCTCAACATAGGTAGGTGTATCAATCGTAAACAGTTCCTTGCCTTTCGCATCATAAACAGCAATAGCATTAGAGAATGCAATAACAAGATTGCCAGCATTGTCAAAAAGCATAGCACTTGAATAGAAGTTTTCATCCTTTACCTCAAGCTGATTCTTTAAAAGTTCCTTTCCTGTCGGGTCAGTTTCTACTATATAATAAATATTTTTAGAATTCTCCGGGTTCTTTTCGTCCATTTTCCAGGAGCCAACAATCTTCCAGAAATTACCATCTTTGTCAATGGTAAAGCTCATGGTCCATGTATTTTCCATACTGTCTTCGTTAGAAATTATCCTTTCAACCTTACCTGTATCCGGATTCATCTGTGCTGTAACATCCTTACCCACTTTTTCACTGAAGCTTTGGATGTAAATTTTCCCATCCATACCAGCAGCCACATTTCCCAGATAAGAAAGCTCCTCCGGCTTGTTATAATACGTAGCCTTATAAATCAGATTTTTGTCAAATTCAGCTGTAGACGTCTGCTTGCTCCCGCCGTTACCGCCGCCACAGCCAGTCAGCAAAGAGGCTGACATAATACCAGCCATCACCAGCGCCCCCAGTCTCTTTCCATTAATTTTTTTCATTTTCTATTTTCCTCCTTTTCTCCCAGGATGCCTCTCTTTTCTTTTCAAACCAGTGAAAGAGGACTTCCTTTCTCCATTTCCTATGCTTCCATTTATTATGTAAAAACCGCAGGGTCACTACCAGAGGCAGAATAAAGGCTGCTAACGCCATAAAAAGCATGGCTGAACCATAATCCTCCCAAACCCTTGCAATGTTTTCCCAATAAGGGTATCTTATCTGGTTTTCCCGCATTGAGCGGATACCAAAGGTCTTGACCAGCTGTAATAGTGGTAATGGCTGATATCTGGTTGTATTTTCTACCACCTCAATATCCTGCATCCTTCGTCGTGCCTTTGCCAGCTCCTCCTCACCTGCCTTCACCTCTCCAAACAGATACTCTGTCACGATTTTCTTTCCAAAATCCTTGACCGGATTAGGAATTAAAACCTCATAGCAGGTAATACTTCCTGTCGCCAATCCATTTTCTCCAGCTCCTGCATCCAAAAGTCCAGTAAGCTTCAACGGTGCATACACTCTTGGTTTTGATCCGTAGGCGTATTCCTCAACGCGTCCCGAAAGATTCTTTGCCACTGCCGCAACGAAACACTTTTGTCCATCTAATTCAAAGTCCATCCCTACCACATCCGATGAGCCAAAAAGCTTCCACGCCAGAGTTTCATCAATTACCACTCTGTCATTCATAAGCTCATCCGGTCGGAAATAATAACCGGATACCAGCTCCATAGGATGAAATTGAAAGAAATCGCCACCTACAGCAGTAATCATAACATCCTCATTCACTCTGCCTAAGGCCGCACTTCCAGTAAGCTCTGTACTATAGGCATCCACCCATAATCTTGCCGACTTCGTCTTTGCTTTTAGAGAGGCCTCCTCCAGCTTTCGGCTCAGGTTTACCCGAAAGCTGTTGACATCATTTTCCGAAAAGGCTCTGCCTCCGCCAAGAAATACAGAAACCTGGGTATATCTGGTATCATCCGAGGCCCACCGTTTGGCAGCTAGCTGGTCTGGCAGCCTTCTTCCAATACAGTAAGACATACTGGAAAATATCACGCCCAGCAGGAAAAGTCCCGAAAGCAGCAGAGGCTTTCGTAGCTTTTTCATCATAGGCCGCCTCCTTCAACCAGACGAACCTGCATACCATCTGTCAAAGGCTTCGTTGATGTCGTGATAATAAAGTCGCCGCCCTGAAGCTCTCCTGTAATAGCCGCATTGGTATCGTCCTGTGACAGTACATCCACCTTAACTCTTTGTGCTATGTAACGATTGCCCAGAGGACTGCTCTTGGCATTCACAATTAAAATAAACTTTCCATTATTATCTTCACGGATAGCCGAATTTGGAACGACAGTATCATAATTTGCTTTCTGCTGTCCTACAGAAAGCTCCAGACTCTGTCCTATCTCTACAGAACCGCCTACCTGGAAAATTAACTGCTTATTCTTCGGATCTCCCTCCACTGGAGAAATCTTAGAAATCACAGCCGTAACCTCTTCTCCCCAGACATTTAAGATATCGGCCCTGTCGCCTTCCTTTACCTTCTTTGCCTGCTCTGCTGTTACCTGAAGCTTAACCTCATAGCCCTTTTCTACGATTTGGATAACAGCCAGCACCTTATCTGGTGAAGTCTTTTCTCCGGCTACCGCTGAAATAGAGCTTACTACACCTGCCACCGGTGCCTTTACCTCATTTTTATTTCCTTCCTTTTGAAGCTTTGCAACCTTTTTTTCCAGCCGTGCTATCTTTTTTTGATATACCTCCAGCTGCATTTTTGCGATTTTATCTGTCTGGCTGTCCTTTCTCTTTGTATCTGCCAGCGATAAAATCTTATCCTCCAGAGCCCGTTCTGCTGTCTTTACAGCAGTGACAGCTTCCTCCTCAGTAACTGCACCGGTTTTCGCCTTTTCTAACTCCTTGTTGGCTTTTTCCAGCTTATATTCGCTCTCTGTTTTTGAATCTGTCAGAGCATTTATCTGGCTTTGCAGCTCCTTTTTCTTACTGCTCTGGGTCTTTGCAGCTGTTGCCTTCGCCTTTTCTAAAGCCTTATCTGCCTTCTTCTTTTCATTGGTCCAGTAAGCTACATTAGAGTCGGCTGTATCTACCGTTGTTTGGGCCGCGTATACCACTGACTGCAGGCTGCTGACCTCCTGTTCAAGCTTCGCAATCTTATCCGGGTCTGTTTCTGCTACCAGCTCAGCCTTCTTATTGCTTAAATTTCTCTCCGCTTTGGTCAGCTCCTTATTTGCTTTTGTCTGATTCGACATTGCAATATCCAGATTATACCCTGCTACCTCTACAGCCGCCTCCTCTGCTGCTGTTACAACATCCTCTGAGGAAATACTATCCATCTGCCGCTGAAGCTGACTTATCTGTTTTTCCAGAAGTCGAACCTCTGCCTGACAGGTATCTACCTTATTCTGAGCCACCGCTATCTGTGCCTCCTTGTTACCTGCCAGAGACTTTTTCTCCTGAGCCGTCTCTAAATCCTCCTTCAATCTCTCTATCTCTGCATTTGGGATATCATAGCTACGTATCATTTCTAAGAGTTTAGTTTGATACTCGATCTTAGCTGTATCCAACTGATCCTCTGCCTCCTCAAGAGAGCCGGAGCCCCCCTCTGACAACCTGAACAGCGTTTTCCCTTTTTTTACCTTATCTCCAGTCTTTACCAGAACCTCCTCTACCACGCGTTCCTCTGATACCGATACATTATATGGCTGTGCTGCCTCCACTGTTCCGGTGCCACGCACCCGGGAAGCCACAGTTCCCGGTGATGCATACTGAGCCGACACCTCCGGCAGGGAATAATTCATAATTGTATTAGAGAAAAAGGTCAGTATCAGCATAATTGTCAAAAAGATAATTGCTGTATTTTTTACCCATTCTTTTCTTGTTTTCTTCATTGTCATTTCCCTTTCCTTAACCTTTTACTGCTCCTGAATAAGCAATTCCTTCTACCAGATACTCTTCTCCATACAAAAACAAAAGAAGTGCCGGTATCATATATATGGTTGCCACTGCAAAAGCGAGGCCAACCTCCCCTGTATTAATCTTTGATAAAAATACCGACAAGGGATGCAGCTGTGAATCACTAAGCAGAATCAACGGCTGTTCTACCATATTCCAGTAATCAATAAACACCAAAATTGCCACTGAAAACAGGGAGCTTTTGCTCATCGGCAGACACACCTTTGTAAAAATCTTCCACTCCCCGGCTCCATCAATCTCCGCTGATTCAATCAGAGAAACAGGGATTCGCCGCATAAACTTTGTCAAAAGAAATACACTAAATGGTGCAAAAAAGCCCGGAAGCCAAATTGCCCAGCGGGTATCCAGAATATTCAGCCACTTTGATACCAGATAGTTAGGCACCAGGGTTACCTGATATGGCATCAACATCAAAATGATATATAGAAAAAATATAATTTCTTTTAACCGCCCTCGAAAACGAGTAAAGGAATAAGCCGCTCCCGCGGCAATCAGCAGCTGAAATATCACTATCGGAACCACTAAAATAACAGAATTCCAAAATTTCAAAAGATATTCCGGGCTGCGAAGAAGTACTGTCGCATACTGGCTGAAGGTTACTCTGTCAGGGATAAACTTTAAATTTACCTTTTTTGATACAAAGGTTTTACCCCCCTGGCGGTTCTCTGACGCATTATCTAAAAGTGCCCCATAGTTGGCAGCAATCTCTGTCTTTGACATAAATGAGTTAGCCATGGTCAGCACCGTAGGCGTCAAAAACAATACTGCAAAAAAAGCTGCAATTAAGGTCCTGATGGTCTGAGAGCATATTCTCTTTCTCTTAATCAACCCTCCACATCCTTTCCAAATCGTTCTTCTGCAATAAACAAAGCACCAATAATCAATACCATAACCGCTGCCATAATAATAGCTGCTGCCGACAGCTTCTGGTAATCCAGCGACTGGAAGGTATTGTTCATAAAATTCTGTAAAAGATACAGACTATCATATGGATAATCTCCTGTCATAAGATAGGTTTCCCTAAATACTTTAAAGGAATTAATCAGTGATAAAATCGTCACAAACAAAATGGTCGGTGACAGATAGCGAAGCTTAATATGTACAAAAATAGTCCATGGATTCGAGGTCTCCAGCCGGGCTACCTCAACAAGCTCCTTTGAAATATTGGCAATCCCTGCCATAAATAAAATCATATTGTATCCCAGGTTTTTCCATAAAAACAAAAGGCCAACAACCACCTGGCTGTACTCCGACTTGAGCCAGTCAATTTTATCAATACCCAGGTTAGCCAGCACTCCGTTCACTGCTCCATTATAGTGAAACAGAACCTGCCAGATAAGCACAACGGATGCCACCGGCACCATCATCGGGCTTAAAAAGAAGGTGCGGAACTGACTTTTGTATGGAATCTTTTCATCCAGTAAAAGTGCCAGTCCCAGGGATAAAATCACTGCTAATGGTACAGTTATCAGCGAAAAGGTCGCTGTATTTTTTGCCGCTTTTAAAAAGGCCTGGTTATTCAGAATATTAATAAAATTCTGTAAAAATACAAATTCCCGGTTAATCGGATTGTCTACAAGGGAATAATATATAATAACGCAAAAAGGAATCACAAAAAACACCATAACTCCGATAACGCTTGGTCCCAGATAGGCAGCGGAAATCATTTTTTTCTTTGTTTTTTCTGTCATATTCATAAGCACATCCTCCCGCTCATCCTATTCTAAGGAATTTCCAAGACAGTTACAATATATTTCCTCTTAACATTTCTTACGATTTCCTTAAACTTCTCTATTCTTGGTAAATAATCTGTCGAAGCTCCTCGTAATTTGCGACCTCAAAGTCTGGTTTTTCCGCTGTATCATTTTCCTTATGTTTCGGATTGTACCAGCAGGTAGGAAGCCCTGCTCCTATGCCTCCCAGAATATCAGAATTTAAGGAATCTCCAATCATCAGAATCCTGCTTTTATCCTGCTCAGCCACCTGTTTTAATACAGCTTCAAAATACTCTCTGTCCGGCTTCTGAAAGCCAATATCTTCCGATACAAAAACTCCCCTCAGGTAAGGAAGCAGCCCGGAATCCTCAAATCTTCCCTTCTGGGTAGATGCCACGCCATTTGTGAGAATGTAAAGCTCAAAATCTTTGGAAAGCTCCCTGCAAAGCTTGATGGCCCCCGGAATCGTACAGCCATTGACTGTTAAAAAGTACTGATAATCTCTTTCAAAGGTATCACTCACCCCTTCTATGGAAAGCTCTGAAAAAAGTCTTCTGAAGCGGGTTGCCAAAATCTGTGGCTTTGTAATCTCACCACGCTCAAAGAATGACCAAAGCTCCTGGTTAATATGACTATACTGTTTTCTGATTTCTTCATTAAAGATAAGCCCATGCTTCTGAAAGGAGCTTTCCAATGCACTTCTTTCACATTCCTGAAAATCCAGCAGAGTATCATCAGCATCAAAAAATAATGTTGTATATTTCATAAGCTTCCTCATTTCTATTTTTTTCTTAAAAAAGGATACCACAAATTTGACTTTTTGTAAAATTAATGGTATCTTTTACATATTGTATAAAAGGAGGTGAAAATAAGGGTCAATCCAGGACCAGCTTTCAGACCGAAATGTCTTTAAACGTTAGCGCCATGTACCTTTCTGGATCGGTTGGTAGGTTGACGAGGTGGAGAGCTTATCGAAAATTCGGCGGATACTCTCCCGCGTACTTTGAACGTGTCATATACTGTTAAAACAGCAGGCAACTGCAACATAGAGGCAGTATGATCAAAGAATATCGTTTAAAGGAGACAAGTAAATATTATGTGTGGAATTATTGGATTTTGTGGCGTATTAGACGCAAAGGAAGTATTATGCGAAGGACTTCATGAGCTGGAATACCGGGGCTACGACAGTGCCGGCATTGCATTTTTCACTGAAAAAGGAATTAAGACCATTAAAACCCAGGGCAAGGTAGCCTGTCTGGATGAAAAAGTCGCTCTTTCCAGTGATGAAGCCAGCTGTGGCATTGGTCACACCCGCTGGGCTACCCATGGTGGTGTATCTGATGCCAACTCTCATCCCCATACCTTCGGAAAAGTAACTCTGATTCACAATGGTATCATTGAGAACTATCAGAGCCTTGCAAAAGTTCTGGAACAGCAGGGGAAATATCCCGTTTCACAAACTGATACAGAAATTGCTGCTATGGTCATCGATGACTGCTATAACGAAGATCCATTGGAAGCCATTCGTAGGGCCTGTGAACGGCTGGAGGGAGCCTACGGCTTCTGTATCATGTTTGCAGATATTCCAGGAAAAATTTTTGCTATCCGTAACGGAAGTCCTCTGGTAGCAGCCCACGCAAAGGATGGCTCTGTTATCGCTTCCGATATGGTAGCTCTGATTAAATACAGTAAAGACTATTTTGTACTTCCAGAGCACTGCATTGCTGTTCTTACAAAGGATTCTATCAGTGTTACAGATTCTCTGGGGCATCCGGTTGTACCGGATATGCTTCATGTCAACTGGGATGTTGCTGCTGCCAGAAAGGGTGGCTATGACTATTTCATGCTGAAGGAAATCCATGAACAGCCGGATGCTCTTCGGAATACGATTATGCCAAGAGTCAAAAACGGCCTTCCTTCCTTTGAGGAGGACGGCATACCAGACAACCTGTTTACCGGGCTTGATCGTATTATTATTACTGCCTGCGGTACCGCTATGCATGCAGGTCTTATTGGGAAGAATATGCTTGAAAAGCTTACACGCCTGCCGGTATCGGTAGAAATAGCTTCTGAGTTCCGCTATTCAGACCCAATTTTAACACCAGCCACCCTTGTTATTACGATTTCCCAGTCCGGTGAGACAGCAGATACCCTGGCTGCTCTCCGTCTGGCAAAGGAGGCTGGTGCCAGAACCCTTTCCATCGTCAATGTCAAGGGTTCCTCTATCGCAAGAGAAAGTGACTATGTATTATATACCCATGCTGGACCAGAAATCGCTGTAGCCAGCACCAAGGCCTATACGGTACAGCTGGCAGCTATTTATCTGACAGCCTTCCGCCTGGCTATGATTAAAAATTTGTTATCTGAGAACGAAGTACGGCATTATACCAGACTTTTAGAGGATACGATTTCCCAGGTAGAGGCTGTTCTCTCCTATGATACCCAGATAGAGCCTATTTCCCACCGTCTTAAGGATTGCCAGGACTTATTTTTCATTGGAAGAGGTCTTGATTATTCTCTTTCCTGTGAAGGCTCTATCAAGCTTAAGGAGGTAAGCTATATCCACTCTGAAGCCTATGCTGCCGGAGAATTAAAGCATGGAACCATCTCCCTGATTACAGACAACGTGCCTGTAATTGCCCTGGCTACCCAGCCAACGGTTTATGCTAAAATGATTTCCAATGTCCGTGAAGTTCGCTCCCGGGGAGCTATGGTCATCCTAATTACCAATTCCGGTATTTTGGTAGACCCATCCCTGTGTGACCACCATATTCTCCTGCCGGAGATGGATTCTGACTTTACCCCATTTGCTGCTGCTGTTATTTTACAGTATATCGCTTATTACACAGCTGTCAGCCGTGGACTTAATGTAGACCAGCCACGCAATCTTGCAAAATCAGTTACTGTAGAATAAATACGAAATGAGGTTGCTATGATTAAAAATCTGTACCAAAAGAAAAAACCTGTTATATCTTTAGAAGTCTTTCCTCCAAAGGAGGATACGGATATTTCTCTAATTTATAATACTCTAGATAAAATGAAAGAGCTTAGCCCTGATTTTATCAGTGTTACCTATGGCGCTAATGGCAGTAGCCGCCATCGTACCGTAGAAATTGCTGCCTATATTCAGAATACCTTAGGCTGTGAGGCTTTGGCTCATTTGACCTGTGCTGCTTTAGATGAAGCGGTACTCCTTGATTATCTTAGCCAGCTAAAGGAGGCCAATGTGAAGAATGTATTAGCCCTTCGCGGAGATATGCCAAAGGATATGACACGGGCAGAATTCGAAGGCAGGCATTTTCGCTATGCAAAGAATCTGATTAATGCTATTCCTAAGCATCCTCTTGGTTCTATCGGTGCCGCCTGTTACCCTGAGATTCATCCGGAATCCCTAGACCAGGCAGATGATATTGCCCATTTAAAGGAAAAGGTAGACGCAGGTGCAGACTTTTTAATCACACAGCTATTTTTTGATAACTTTATCTTTTATGATTTTATGGAGCAGCTGGAAAGAGCCGGTATCAAGGTTCCCGTTTCGGCAGGTATCATGCCAATTACCTCCATTTCTCAGATACAGAGGATTGTAAGACTTTCCGGCTCACAGGTTCCCTCCTCACTGGCTCATATCCTCGCCAAATATCAGGATAATCCAGAGGATGTTAAAAAGGCCGGACTGGAATTTGCTTCTATTCAGATTGATGGACTGATACAAAATAATGCTGCCGGCATTCACCTCTATACAATGAATAAATTTGAAACTGCCGATATGGTTTTCAGGCATATCCGGCCTTAAAATGCAGGAAGTGCATGGAAGCTTACCTTTGCTCCATGCACTTCTTAACCCCTTTACGGTAGCTGCAAAATTTTCCGCCTTCTGCCAGTTCTCCATCTCAATACAGGTGACCAGCTTTTCCAGAGCATTTACCATTTCCTTCTGGTTTTCTGTGCTTCCAAAGCGGTATACCTCATCATATTTCACTTTTCATGTTCAATCAATTCCTTTTACACATTTTATGATTTTTATTTTATAACCCTTGCTTTTTGTGATATTGTATTATATAATCAAAACATATTATGAAAAATTATGGCCAATACCAGAGGAAAGGGAGAAGGAAAATGACTTTTAATGTGCGTTTAAAACAACTGCGTCAAAAGCATAAGCTAACCCAGAGTGAGCTTGCTGATTTACTTGGTTTAAAGCCTACAGCAATTTCCAATTATGAGTCCAAGAGAAATGAGCCTTCTTTTGAAAAGCTTATTGCCCTGTCAAAATATTTTGATGTTTCCTGTGATTATTTACTAGGCATTTCTGATGCTTATCTGCCTATCGGTGGTGAAGTGTTGGATAAGGACATTGTAGAATTTTTTAATCTATATCAGCAGTTAAATGCCGAAAGTGCCAAAGAACTTCGTAATTATGCAAAGTACGTTCTTTTCCACCAGGAACATCCTGAAAATTTTGATTAAAAAAACATCATTAGTAATAAAAAAGTACCGGAATGGAAGCATTGCCTCTCCGGTACTTTTTTATTACTAATTTCTTCCACAACAGAACTTATACTTCTTGCCAGAACCGCATGGACATGGGTCATTACGTCCTACCTTTTTACCCCTTACGATAGTTCCGGAAGCCTTCTGCTCCTTATAAAGCTCCTTACGGCGTTCCGGTGTCAGAAGATTATCCCACTCCTCTAATCCGTACAGCCAGTCAGCCTTTGCTTCTACCATGTTATAATACAGCTTCTCCTTATCAAAGTCCAGAGAAACAACCGTATCCTTGTCCATCTCCTCGATTGGATTTGGGGTCTTTAAGCTGTCATTAATACCATCTAAAAAGCCTACCATAATCTTAAGTTCTGTATTATATTTTGCTGCAAGCTCCTCTACCGTGCCGCTGACTACTGTCTCAGGATCACTTAAAAGCTGCTCATAAATTCCTTTTTCAACTGCAAAATAATGCTCCCAAAGCCGCTGGCTCTTTTTCTGGTCATTTTGCTGAGAGTATGCTTCCTCTCTCCACTCGGTTAATAAACTCATATTTCTATGCCTCTCTTTCTCATTTGCCGATTTGGCATGCAGCCTACTGCACAATCGAAGTATAGCAAACTTTTCCTCCTTTTTCAATCATTTTTATTGTGTTTCCGCATTTTTACTCACCAAACTCTTGCCAGAATATCTTTTTATATAATTCTTTTTCAAATAATTTCCTAATATCCTGTGTATCAACAAAATAAATTCATCGCTTTCACTCGCCAAAACCGGAATTTTAGGAAAATCGTTTCTAAAGATGTTATGATTCCTGTCTTTTCAACGGTAGGACAACCCAAGGGGCTGTATATCAGCATGAACACAAGCTTCGCAAACTTTTGTGCCGCTCTTACAGGCTTTTGAGTAAAAATGCGGAAACATAAAAAATTTTCTTTTCTTGTATAAAGGAGAAAAAATCCGTCTATACTATAGCTGTAATTGGAACCCCCTTCCAATTACCAGTATTACTTATCCTCCCTAAAATGAAAAAAGCTGCCGATTATGGGCAGCTTTTTTCTATATCTGCAATTTCAATTCCTGCCCTTTATTTTTTTAAAATCCGATAGATTAAAAGGATGGCATAAATCATAACCGGAATAAATACCGTAGAAAACAAACATGCCATAAATAAGCCCCTACTATACGGAGTAGACAAAAGAGCTGATACAAAGGTAAGGATATATAATCCACCTAAAAGAAGAGCCCCTACCAGAGCCAAAATACGCTTTAATTTTTTCATAAAACCCCTCCTTTCTTCTATTCTTCTGCTTCCTCTTTTATCCGACGAAGATGTTCCTTCAATTCCTTTTCATAGCCATTATCAGAAAGCTCATAAAATACCCGGTCCTTTAATTCATCCGGGAGATACTGCTGTTTTACATAATGATTTTTATAGTTATGGGCATATTTATAGCCAATCCCATGTCCCAGCTCCTTTGCTCCTCCATAGTGGGCATCCTGAAGATAAGGTGGAATACTGCCTGTTTTTTCATTCTTTACTGCCTCCATAGCTGCCGAAATCGCATTAACTGCAGAATTGCTCTTAGGGGCACAGGCTACATAGGTGGCTGCCTGTGCCAGTATAATCTGGGATTCCGGCATACCTATCCGCTCTACCGCCTGGGCAGCTGCCGCTGCTACTACAATCGCATTTGGGTCTGCATTGGATACATCCTCTGCCGCACAAATCATAATTCTCCGGGCAATAAAACGTACATCCTCACCGGCATACAGCATCCTTGCCAGATAGTAAACTGCTGCATCCGGATCAGAGCCTCTCATGCTTTTAATAAAAGCAGATATCGTATCGTAATGGTTATCCCCATCCTTGTCATACTGAATCACCCGCTTCTGGATACACTCTGATGCTACCTCTAAAGTGATGTGAATCCTTCCATCCTCTGACGGCTCTGTAGTCAGCACACCAAGCTCGATAGCCGTAAGGACCGCCCTGGCATCTCCGTTGGAAATATCCGATAAAAATTCCAATGCCTCCTCTTCAAGCACTGCATTATAAACTCCCAATCCCTTTTCCTTATCCGTAACCGCCCGCAAAAGCAAGGTCTTAATATCCTTTTTATGGAGTCGTTTCAGTTCAAACACTACAGAACGTGAAATCAATGCCCTGTTTACCTCAAAGTAGGGATTCTCTGTTGTAGCTCCAATAAGGATAATCGTTCCATCCTCTACAAAAGGCAGAAGATAATCCTGTTGTCCTTTATTAAAGCGGTGGATTTCATCGATGAAAAGAATGGTTTTCTTTCCATACATCCCCATCCGTTCCTTTGCCTGGGCCACTACCTCCTCCATATCCTTCTTTCCGGCAGCCGTTGCGTTAATCTGTGTAAATTCTGCACTTGTCGTATTAGCAATGACCTTCGCCAAGGTTGTCTTACCTGTTCCCGGAGGCCCATAGAGGATAATGGAGCTTAACTTGTCTGCCTTGATGGCACGGTACAAAAGCTTATCTTTTCCGATGATATGCTCCTGCCCTACGACTTCCTCCAAGGTAGATGGCCGAAGTCTGCTAGCAAGAGGTGATTCCTTTTCCATTTTTGTACTTCTCATATATTCAAATAAATCCATGGCTATCCCTGTTCCTTTGCTATCCTTTCAAATACAATAGATTCCCCATCAAGATTACCAAAATACACTTGGGCAGTTTCGTTAATCTCTGCCCTTCCATTGGTTGCCTCTGTTACCTTTTTTACAAAGCCTGTGCACAAATCCTCGGGAACTAAAAGCTTCATCTTCACTGCCTCTGTATATTCTGTATCTTCTATGGTGAGGCCCATTTGGGCTGCCAGGTACTGGAGCTTCCCAATTCCATTATAATCAGTCAGCACCTCATAAGCACTCCCTGGTTCTTTTACTACAATCCTGCTATCTTCAAGGCCCAAAAGCGTTGTGTGGGAATAAGCCCGTACCAGACCACCTGTTCCCAGGAGTGTTCCACCAAAATACCTTGTCACTACTACGACTACATCATGTACTTCTTCTCCCAAAAGTACATCCAGCATTGGCTTTCCTGCTGTACCACCTGGCTCACCATCATCAGAAAACCGCATAATTTCATTTTTTCTGCCAATAACATAAGCATAACAGTTATGTCTGGCATCCCAATACTTTTTCCTTTGTGCTTCAATAAATGCAAGAGCTTCCTCTTCTGAAGCCACTGGTTTTACAGCTGCTATGAACCTGGATTTTTTTTCTACCAGTTCACCGCTGCCGCCCTCATAAACAATTTTATAACTTTCCACTATGGATTACCTGTCCTTTTTCTTTTCTTCTTTCATAATCATAGCAGAATTCAAAGAAATGCACAAGCCACAACCGGACTTAGAAAAAATAGTTCTTTATTTTAATCCAGATATTTGCTATAATAAAATGAATTGTTTTGCCTACTTAGCAAAACTCCAGGAGGTGTAAAATGAACTATAGTCAGAAAGGAACTGCAAACAAGCAGCGGGCTCTGACCTCCAGACGCAGAAGGATGATATCCAAGGTAAATGTTGCGTTTTTCCGCACCCTTTTCCTGTGCTTTCTCGTTTGTGTCATTGTCGGTGGTTTTGCCGGCTTTGGAGTCATAAAAGGGCTGATTGACAATGCACCCAGTATCGACTCTATAGATGTTGCCCCAAGTGGATTTGCAACCACATTATATTATTCCAATGGCAAGGAAAGCCAAAAGCTCATCGGCTCCGGTGCCAACCGTGTCTATGTTACTTTAGACCAGATACCGGACTATGTTGAAAATGCCTTTATTGCCATTGAAGATGCCCGATTCCGTACTCATAACGGTATCGATGTCAAGGGTATCTTCCGTGCCTTTTTTAACGGCCTCTCCAAAGGTGAATTTGACGAAGGTGCCAGTACCCTGACACAGCAGCTTTTAAAGAACCAGATTTTTAATGGTGGGTCTGAGCCTACCTTTATTGCCAAGCTGGAACGAAAGATTCAGGAACAGTATCTTGCTATCCAGCTGGAGGATAAGCTTTCCAAGGATCAGATTCTGGAATATTACTTAAATACCATCAACCTTGGTCAGAATACCCTTGGCGTACAGACAGCCTCTCTCCGCTATTTTGGAAAGGATGTTTCTGAGCTTACGATTTCCGAAGCAGCCGTGATTGCCGGTATTACCCAGAGCCCGGCTGCCCTGAATCCAATCAGCCATCCTGAAGCTAATAGAGATAAGCGTGAGATTGTACTACGTTACATGAAGGAACAGGGCTTTATCACTGAGAGCGAATATGAGGAGGCTCTGGCAGATGATGTATATTCCCGGATTCAGCAGTTCAATGAGGAGCAGTATTCCGATACCTCTGTCCAGGTCAACAGCTATTTTACCGATGCTGTCTGCGAACAGGTTATTAAAGATTTACAGGACAAGCTTGGTTATTCAGAAACCCAGGCCGTAAATGCCCTATATCGGGATGGCCTTCAGATTTTTACAACCCAGAGTCAGAAGATACAAAAAATCTGCGACAAAATCTTTCGTGATGAATCCATGTATCCTGCCTCTTCCCAATGGGCACTGACCTACCGTCTTTCTATTATGGGAAAGGATGGCGAGGAGCACCACTATAATGAATACCATCTGAAAAAATATTTTGTAACTACAAAAAAACAGACAAGCTTTGATTTATATTTTAAAAACAAAGAGGACGCGGTTCCCTATATTGAAGAATTCCGTGCCCACATTCTGGAGGATGCCGAAGAGATTACCGGCGAATCTACAAATTATACGATTCAGCCACAGATTTCCTTTGTATTGATAAACCAGTACAACGGCAAGGTACTGGCCCTGGTCGGCGGCCGTGGAGAAAAGACAGCCAGCCGTACTTTAAATCGTGCTACCGATTCCACCAGACAACCAGGCTCTACCTTTAAGGTAGTATCTACCTACCTGCCGGCTCTGGACACCCGGGGCATGACTCTTGCCAGTGTCCAGGATGATGCAGAATTTTATTATCCAGACTCTCAAAGAAAGGTTCATAACTGGGATGGCGATTCCTATAAGGGTCTTACAACACTTCGGCAGGGTATCGTGCGTTCCATGAACGTTGTTACGGTAAAAACCATGGTAGATGTTACCCCATCTGTTGCCTATGACTATCTGATGCGGTTGGGCTTTACTACCGTTTACGATAAATATGTAGATGAAAATGGCAAGCTTTTTTCTGACCTTCAGTATCCAACAGCACTGGGTGGTCTTACAAAGGGTGTTACTAACTTTGAACTGACAGCCGCTTTTGCTGCCATTGCAAATAAAGGAGTCTACACAAAGCCAACCCTTTATACTAAGATTTTAGACCATGATGGTAATGTACTTCTGGAAAATAAACCAGAAACCCGTCAGGTCATGAAGGAAAGCACTGCATGGCTTTTGACCAATGCTATGGAGGACGTTGTCAAGGTGGGTACCGGCGGTCTTACCCGTTTTACCTCCATGTCAATGCCCGTAGCCGGCAAAACCGGTACTACCTCCAATGATATTGATCTTTGGTTTGTAGGCTATACACCTTACTATACCGCTGGCATCTGGAGTGGCTATGATAATAACAAGGATCAGGATAATACTTCTTATCATAAGGTGCTTTGGCGAACCGTTATGCAGACAGTTCATCAGAAGCTTGACAAGGAATATAAGGAATTTGAAAAGCCTGGCAATATAGTAACAGCCAAGATTTGTACCAAATCAGGCAAACTGGCTGTTGATGGTCTTTGCGATGGCTGTATCCGTACCGAATATTTTGAGGCAGGTACTGTTCCAACGGAAAAATGTGATATTCATGTTAAGTTCCGTATTTGTAATAAGTCAAAAAAAATCGCTGGCAAATACTGCCCAGAGGATGAAGTAACAGAGCAGGTCTTCCTTTTAAAAGAGGAAACAGGAAAAACCGCTGATACTCCATATGTCATCAGCCCGGATGAATTAAATGAAACCTGTCACATCCATACCTCTCCTGTAATTGAAAAACCAGTGGAAGAACCTACAGATGAGCCTGCTGCCCCTTCAGAGGGGCCGTCAGAAGCTCCGACAGATAGCCCGGAAAACAATAGGCGAAAGAAAAAATAAAGCAAAGGGGAGCTGCTCTTTAAGGCAGGTCCCCTTTATCTATATTAAAAGCAGCCGGCTGCTTGAAATATCTGTTATTCCTTTAGTTTTGGCTTAAAAATCCAGGATGCAATATAAGAAAATATCAAGGCTGCTGAAATTCCCACACTAGACGCAGTAAATCCACCTTTAAAAATTCCTATAAAGCCCTCCTTATCTACAGCCTCCTTAACTCCCTTAAATAACGTGTTTCCAAAGCCAATTAATGGTACAGTAGCACCGGCACCAGCCCATTTTGCAAAGGGCTCATAGATACCGACTGCTCCCAATAATGCTCCCAGACATACTAGTATTACCATAATACGTCCCGGCATCAGCTTTGTATTATCCATTAAAATCTGTACGGCAGCACAAATTAGTCCGCCTATGATAAATGCTTTTATATAATCCATGCTTCTCCTCATTTCCTAGTTTTACATTAATTCCAAGGCAACACCATGTGAAATACCTGGAACAGAATTTCCTTCATTAAAGCTGACTGTCGAAAGCAGGGCTCCCGTCGGCACGAAAAGAACCTTTTTCCATTCCTTTTTCTTCATCTTTCGCAGCACATACCCTGTAAGAGTAATAGCACTGCAAGCACAGCCGCTTCCTCCTGCATGAGTATCCTGCTCCTCATCATCGAATATTTCAATTCCACAATCCATATAATTAGAGGAAATATCCATTCCCTTTTGCTTAAGCATATCTAAAAGAATATCTCTTCCAACACAGCCTAAATCTCCGGTAATAATTCTATCATAGTAGTCCGGCCTAAGTCCAAAATCAGATAAATGGCTATAAATAACATCATAGGCTGCCGGTGCCATGCAGGCTCCCATATTCATACTATCCTTAATTCCAAAGTCCACTACCTTTCCGGTTGTAACCCTGCGAATACCAATCCAGCCACTGGCTTCCGGTGCTGCCTCGCCTAAAACCACTGCTCCACTTCCTGTCACAGTCCAGGTGGCTGACAGGGGCCTTTGGTTACCATAGGCCAGAGGGAAACGAAACTGCTTCTCTGCTCCTCCAAAATGGCTGGAAGTAAGAGATACTACTTTGTCAGCATATCCGCCTTCAACCAGAATTGCCCCGATTGTCATAGCCTCTCCCATCGTGGAGCAGGCTCCATAGACTCCAAACATCGGAATATCAAGACTCATGATGCCAAAAGAAGTAGCAATTAGCTGACCCAGCAAATCTCCAGATACCAGATAGCGGATATCCTGAGGCTTAAGGCCTGCCTTTTGAATTGCCAAAGATGCTGCCTTTTCCTGAAGCCGGCTCTCTGCCTCCTCCCAGCTCTTTCCACCACACATAGGGTCTTCCTCTATCACATCAAAATATTCTCCCAGCGGGCCCTCAGCCTCCTTTTTTCCGGCTATCGAGGCTTCACTCAGAATACAGGGCGGCTTCTCAAACTCAATACTTCTTTTTCCAACGTATTTCTTCATTGAAGCATCCTCCTTTTTTATTCTGATGTTAGAATTTACAAAAACCAGGAATTTTATACAAAATTCCTGGTTTCTGATATCATTTCATATTAATTTACTTTAAAAATGAATTTTACTTCTGTCTTCACGCCATCCTCGGCATCAGAGAAAATGGTATAATTCTTTGCGTTATCTACAACAGCTTCACTGTTTTCTAGAAGACCCTTGATTTTATCGTTGTAAGTATCATAAAGCTTCTGAATACCTTCCTTATCAAATTTCTTCATACCCTTGTAAAGAGTCTTTCCACCTTCTGCTGCAGAGGTAATTCCCTTTTTGAACTGAATGCTTGCACTGCCAAGCTGCTTTCCACCATTCTGAAGCCTTAAGGCACCCTGTAGCAGGGAATCGATGCCTACAGAAAGCTTACCACTGCCTGCTTCTAACTGGGTTAATGCTGCTAATAGCTGCTTATGAGCATCGGTCAGCTGGCTGATGCCTCCTGTCAACTGAGTAGCTCCACTTACAATGCTGTCTGCACCAGCTGCTGCCTGGGTAATACCTGCTTCAATCTGGCTTCCGCTCTTTTGTAAGCCTTCTGCTATCTGCTTCTGTCCTGCTGTGTTCTGCTTCAGCTCCTCTACAATTGTCTTGTCAACACCAGCAGCCTCCATAGCCTTAATAATAGCCTCATTATTCTCTACCGTCTTTGCCAGAGTATCATAAGCCGCATTTTCCTGCTTCTTTGCGGCTGCAAGCTGCTTCATAGCTGCATCAAACTGACTGACACCGACTGCCAGAGCCTTGTTTCCTTCCTCCAGCTTACCTGTACTTTCTACAACCTTACTCATGCCATTCTTTGTATCGGTGATACCCTTATTTAATTCAGAAGCACCGCTCTTTAACTGGCCAGCACCGGTATACAGGCTGTCAACCCCCTTTACTATCTGGTCAACACCGTCGATATATTCGGAAGCCTTCTCATCCAGAGTATTTAATCCCTCGGACAATTCCTTAGAACCATCTACCAGTTTTTTAGAAGAGTCAGAAAGCTCCTCCATAGCATCGCCTAAATCAGAAATCTTATCCTCATCATCAAAGGTAAGCTCAGATAACAAACCAGCTGTAGCTACATTATAAATAGTAAGAGGCTCGTATTCCGTTACATCCGCTTCGATAACAACCTCCTCTGGAATCTCCATATCCGTGTCCAGAGCCTTGGCAAGTCCCGGCATGGAAAGACCGGTTACAATCAGCTTATCGCTGTCAGAAAGCACCTTGATATTTTCGCCGGTAACATTCTGATACTTATCAGCATCCAGTAAAGCTGCTGAAATAATCGTAAATGGTACATATTCCTTTGTTGTATTCGTAAAGCTTACTGTGATTTTTACCTTACCTGACTTTCCCTCCAGTTCAGCCGCACTGATATCCTTGCCATCCAGCTGATAGCTTACCTTTAACTCCATCGGGAGGGTCTTGGTGCTGGTTCCCTGATAATAAATATCGGCCCCCTCCGCCTTCCATATCAGACTCTTATCACCCTTCTGCTCATAGGTTTCATCGCCCTTTACATTGACAATATCCTGTAAATCAGACCTATCAGAGATTTCAGACTGATTATCCAGATTTTTCAGCCAGTCACTTACCAGCACCTTTTCAACCGTTCCTTCTGCATTTGTAAATGCATATACTGTTTCATCCTTTTCTATACTTCCTGAATTTATCTGAGCCTTAGCTGCTTTTGCATCTACCAGATTTGCTCCAGCCAGGCTTAAACTTAAAACAGATACCATACCTAACGCAATTAATCTTTTTGCCTTCATTTTATATTCCTCCCTGTGCAATATGTTCTAATTTCTGTTTCTTTGGCCGAAAGCCAGCGGATGTGTGACAAATAATACCATCAAATACCATAAACATAGATGGCAGAACACAGATAACAACTACCATACTGATTAATGCACCTCTAGACATCAGCGTACATAAGGAGCTGATCATGTCGATGTTAGAATACATTCCTACGCCAAAGGTGGCTGCAAAGAAGCTCAATGCACTTACAAGGATAGACTTAATGGAGCTCTTATGTGCAATGCTGATTGCTTCTTTTTTACTTGCTCCCTTTGCTCTTTCCTTCTTATAACGGGTTGTCATAAGAATCGCATAGTCAACAGTTGCACCCAGCTGAATCGTTCCGATTACAATAGAGGCAACAAACGGAAGCGTCGTATGTGTATAATATGGAATGCCCATATTGATAAAAATAGCAAACTCAATCGTTGCTACCAGGATTACCGGAAGAGAAATGGATTTAAAGGTAAGTAAAATAATCAGGAAAATTACACCAATGGATACAATACTTACATTCTTAAAGTCAACATCGGTAATCGTAATCAAGTCCTTGGTAAGTGGTGCCTCACCAACCAGCATGGAATCCTTGCTACAGGCTTTTACGATTTTTTCAAGTTCATCTAACTGGGCATTTACCTCATCGGAAGCCACCTTATACTCGGAGTTGATTAATACCAGTTCATATTCATCGCTTTCCAGCATTTCTGTTGCTTCAGAAGGAAGCAGCTCCCTTGGAATCCGGCTGCCTACCACAGATTCCATTCCTAAAACAGCCTTTACACCGTCCACTTTTTCAATTTTATCAAGCATGGAGCCTACTTCTTTATCTGATACATCCTTTTTAATCAGAAGCATATGGGTTGTATTCATCTCATACTCTTCACTCAGCTTATCATTAGCAATAACACTTTTCAATGTTTTTGGAAGAGAAGAATCCAGGTTATAATAAACCTCTGTATTCCGGTAGCCATACAGAGCCGGAAATAATATTACTACAAACAATACCATAGGAATTAGATAGTGCTTGGTAATCCAATCAGAAATTCCGTCCAGGCTCGGAATAAACTCTTTGTGGGTTGTCTTCTCAATTGCCTTATCAAAGGTAAGGATTAATGACGGAAGAATTGTAACACAGGTTATTACGCCAAAGATAACGCCCTTGGCCATTACAATACCGATGTCCTTACCTAAGGTAAAGCTCATGAAGCAAAGAGCAATAAAGCCTGCAACTGTAGTAACGGAGCTGCTAACAACAGATGTAATCGTATTGGAGATTGCATGGGCCATCGCACGGTTTTTGTCATCGGGGAACCGCTCCTGATTTTCCTGATAGCTATGAAGAAGGAAAATCGAATAGTCCATGGTAACACCTAGCTGAAGTACAGCACTCAAAGCCTTTGTTACATAAGATATTTCTCCAAAGAACACGTTACTTCCCAGGTTATACACAATCGCCATTCCAATACTTATCAGGAAAAAAATCGGTACTAAGAATGACGGCATACTGATACCAAGAACAATAACAGAAAGTATAACAGCAATCAGTACATAAAGGGGGGTCTCTTTTTCTGAGAGCTTTCTCGTATCTGTAACAATCGCAGACATACCACTTACAAATACCTGCTTATCTGCCAGGCCTCTGATTTCCTCAATAGCCTCCATTGTTCCATCTGCTGATGTAGTTTCATCAAACATAACTGCCATCATCGTTGATTCACCGGAATTAAAGGCAGCCACAATATCCTCCGGAAGTAATTCCATTGGTACATTCAGATCCAAAATGCTGTCATACCATATGACTCTGCTGACATGATCAACCTTTTCAATCTGATCCTTTAACTTAGCCACATCCTTGTTGTCCATACCCTCTACCATAACCATGGAAAAGGCTCCGCAGCCAAACTGATCTACCAGTATGTCCTGGCCTTCCATTGTCTCAATATCCTTTGGCAGATAGGTTAATACATCATAATTGACTCTGGTATTCATATATCCGAATACGGATGGAATCAGCAGAAGAATTCCAATCGCCAATATGATGCTTTTATGTTTCGTAATAAATTTACCAAACGAAATCATAAAAATGCTCCTTTCTATATTTACAGGTTATATTACTAAAATGACTATTAGTCATTTCTTATATAGTGTTATACTACAAAAATGACTAATAGTCAATATTATTTATAAATATTTTAGAATTTTTCCATTTCTTTTTCTTTTTGACTATGCTATCATGAAAAAGAAGCAACAATAGAAAAGAGGATATTATGGGAAAAATAGAAGAAAAAAAGCAAAAGAAGCAGGAAACCCTGCTTCAAAGTGCATTTGATATATTTACAACAAAGGGGCTTCAAAAAGCCTCTATCTCTGATATTGTAGAAAAGGCTGGTGTTGCTAAGGGTACCTTTTATCTTTATTTTAAGGACAAGCTGGATATCTGCAATTACCTGATTGCCACGAAATCCAGTACCCTTTTTCTGAATGCCCACAAGGCTCTTTTGAACACAGTGCTGACCAATTTAGATGACAAAATTATTTTTATTATTGACCACATTATAGACCAGCTGGAAAAGGACAAGACTCTGCTCCGGTTTATTTCCAAGAATTTAAGCTGGGGCGTTTTTAAAGCTGCCTTAATCAATCCAAAGCTATCCAGTGAATTTAATTTTTATGAGCTATATCTGGATATGATTGCTAATTCCGAGGAAAATTTTAAAAATCCCGAAATTCTTCTCTTTATGATTATTGAATTGATTGGCTCTACTATCCATGATTCCATTTTAAATAACCAGCCCGTACCAATTAAAGAGCTGAAACCCTGTCTTTATGATGCCGTCCGGGCTATTATCCGTTTCCAGAGCCAGCACGGCTCCACGCAATAAGAAAAAATCAAGGAAACTCTTTAGATCGTTTCCTTGATTTTTTCTTGTAAAAGCTTCCACAGTGTTGGTTCAAAATGAAATTCTTTCATCAAGGCCTTTGCCTCATCAAAACGCTCCTGCCGGTGCTTTCTTGAACCATTGGTTTTTACTGCCCGAATCAGTATATTTTTGGGTGTATGGCTTAAATCCACAAATTCCAAAAGCTGGGTTTTATAGCCACAGACCTCCAGAAGATTAGCCCGGATAGCATCGGTCATCAAGGCTGCAGTTCTCTCCTTAATAATCCCATATCGTGTCAGAATTGATAAATTCTCACTTTCCATCTGTCCACACAGCTCATGCTGGCAGCATGGAACGGAAATAATCATTTTTGCATCCCAGCATACCGCATTATATAAGGCAAAATCTGTTGCCGTATCACAGGCATGAAGGGTAATCACCATATCTACCGGTTCCTTTGTCCTATATCCATTGATATCTCCTACTTCAAAATACAGATTTTCATACTGGTACTTTTTCGCTGCAGCATTACACTTTTCAATGACGTCTGCCTTTAAATCCAAACCGATTATAGAAACCTCAAGTCCTCTTACTTCCGTCAGATAATAGTAGATAACAAAGGTAAGATAGGACTTGCCACAGCCAAAATCAATAATGTGAAGCTTTGTAAGCCCAGCCTTTTCCACCGCATCATCAATAATTTCAATAAACCTGTTAATCTGCTTGTATTTATCATACATAGCATTTACGACCTTGCCATCTTTGGTAAATACACCCATATCCACCAGCGGAGGTACCATACCCTCTTCTATCAGGTAGTTTTTTCTGCGGTTATGCTCTGTTACTGTCTTTACTGCATTCTTTGCCTGCTTCCGGTTAAAGAACAGCTTTCCCTTTTTCGATATTTTCATGCTGTACTCATAGCTCTCGCCCCAGAAGTTCACCTGGCGAAAGCCCTCTAAAAGCCGTTCTTCGCAATAGTCAGCTACCTCTTCCTCTCTCAAATTATCATGAAAAACCTGCTTTTCTGTCTGTTTTTCTGCCTGAAAGCCCTTCTCTTTCTTTATAAGGGTAATTCTCCGATATGGGTATTCCTTGTTCCGCATATCACTGAAAACTGCCTTTTTCAAGCCATCAGAAAGGATTTCCTCTATATAGCCTTTGATATTTTCCATATATCTCCTCTTTTCTTTATTTTCTCTAAGCTCTACTATATTATCATCCCATTGTTTTCCATTATATTTTAACATTATTATACCATCGAAGGTAGGCATAAAAAAGAAATAATTGAAATTTTTTCCTATTTGTGGTAGAATATGACTTGTGGTCATGCATCACTGATACGAAAATGGAGGAGGTTTTTCTCATGAGAGGAACAGTAAAATGGTTTAACGCAAAGAAGGGGTTTGGATTTATTTCTGATGCCGATGGTAATGACGTATTCGTTCACTTTTCTGCCCTGCAGATGGACGGCTTCAAGGTACTGGAAGATAATGAAGAGGTTGAATTTGATATAGTAGATGGAGCCAAAGGCCCACAGGCAGCTAACGTAGTACGCCTGGCTTAATAAAACCAGAACACTTAAAAACCGCCGACAGATAGTTACTCTGTCAGCGGTTTTCCTTTTACCGTCATCACTAAGCGTGATTCCTGTGAATACAAGGACTCCATTGCCAGACAGAGTTAATCTGCATAATCGGGCATCCAGGCTTGGAAGTAGAAATCAAATAAATTTTTCAATCACACAGGCAATTCCATCTTCATCATTTGACAGAGTTATAAAATCTGCTACTGCCTTTACTTCCGGCTGGGCATTTGCCATCGCCACTCCAAGTCCGGCATAGCGAATCATGGAAATATCATTAAAACCATCTCCACAGCATATCATCTGCTTTCTGGAATAGTGAAGCTGCTCTAAAAGCTTACTTAAGGAATATGCTTTGTCAATGTTTGGCGGCATGATTTCTATAAAAAATGGTTCAGAACGGAAAATATTTAAGTCTTCGCCAAACTGCTCCTTAAGCTTCTCTACGATGCTTTCCATACGTTCCGGCTCTCCTGTTAAAAGGAACTTATTCACAGGAAAATCAATAGCTTCTACAAAGTTCTCCGGCTTCCAATAAGGAATTTTATTAATTTCCTGCTCCTTCTCAATATATGGATCAGGATCACTTCCCAGCACAATTTTATCATCCGTATAGGTAACAATGCCTGTCCCGTATTGTCTTGATGCCTCATATATCTCCGGAATCAATTCCTTAGGAATTACTGCATTATAAACAAGCCGCCCATTTTCTATATTAATAATTTTACCTCCATTAAAGGATAAAATATAACCGCCGTGCTTGTCCAGACAAAGCTCCCTCGCCAGCGGCATAATCCCCGGTGTCGGCCGCCCAGAGGCTAATACTACACGGACACCCTCCTTCTGTATTCGAAAAAGAGCTTCCTTTGTTTTGGGACTAATTTCTTTTTGGGAATTGGTCAAGGTTCCATCCAAATCCAGTACAATCAGCTCATATGCCATAGTATTTCCCTCACTTTTCTATTATTTTTTCATCCATTCCACAAGGTAAGGAAGAAACAGAGCTGCCCCCACACAGGCTGCTCCTATCGCTGCCAGAAGCACCGCTCCTGCCGCTACATCCTTAGCCCATCTGGCAAGCTCCCGGTATTCCTCTGTCACCAGGTCCACCGTGTGCTCTATGGCTGTATTGACGGCCTCCAAGGCCAATACAATCATACAGCACAAAATTACCAGTATAACCTCCGTCCGACTTACCTGAAAAATCCCACAGGCAAACAATGCCAGAGTAGCACAGCTAAGCTCTATTTTAAAATTTGTCTCCTTCCGGATGAGCTCACTTATACCGCAAAAAGCGTGGTAAAAGCTTTCCCTGCGGCTTTGTTTTTTCTTTTTCATCTTGTACGCCCCTTTATCCTTCCAGCCTATAATTCATAAAAAGGAAGGTTCCAATACCAAGCATCGCTCCCATCGTAACATCCGATGCAAAATGAGCTCCTGCTATGATTCTGCCTATGGCTACCATAAAAATCCATGTGCATACAAACAACCAGAGCCTTAAATCCGGCTGGGCATTTTCCTTACGGATGCCCGGCAGATATAGAAGTAAAAGGATGCTGCAGGAATTAAAGGTGTGCCCTGATGGAAAGGAATGATTTCCAGTCAGCCCCTGGGGCAGATACCATGGAATAAACTGCGAAAGAGGCTCACTCATATGACGAAAACGCAGTCTTCCCCAGGGCACTTTGATTCCATAGGCAATTACCTGGGCTGCAATAAAATAGATTACTGCAAATTTTGCCAGCTGATGTAGAGCTTTTCCTTTATTTTCTGGCATTTTCTGCACAATCAGATAAAACAGAAGCAGAAATATCGGTATTAAAATCAGCTGCCAGCGGCTTATCCGGGTCATCCGGTAGATTGGAAGAAGGCTACTTAACACTGCACCTGCCAGACTCCCAAGTCCCCAGAAAACCAACCATCCAGGATGCTTCTTTTCTTTTTTTAGCTCCTCACAAAAAAGGTACACAGACCCCAGTCCAAGACTTAAGTACATCGGATAGTCCCCTAATACCTCAATAAATTTTCCAAATAGATTTTCCTGATTGCAAAGAGTCATGGAAATCCTTAAATCCCAAAAAGCAAATAGTATCATCCCCAGAGCTCCAACCCCATAAAACAGCCAGACCCAGGTCTTACTTATCCTTATTTTACTCATACCGTTACCTATCCCTCCAATATTGTCATGCTTTATTATATCAAAATTTCCATCCTTTGCAACTACAGATTGCATTCCCTATCTCACTTTGTTATAATTTTATTTATACAAATGAAAGGGGGTTTTCTTTATGGAAACTACACAGGAGTTTACTCCGCAAAAAAAGCCCGGTATTTTTAAACATGTAAAAATAGCTTTTCTTGCTTTTTTTGCCATTTTATTTATTATTGTCTGTCTGTTCAATTCCTTTTATACCTTAAAGGATCAGGAGCAGGCCGTTGTGACTACCTTTGGTGTTCCACAGACAGTCACAACCTCCGGTATGCACTTCAAAATACCATTTATCCAACAGATACATAAGCTTCCAACTGCTATCATGGGCTTTGCTATCGGCTATAGACCGGAAAGTGGAGAAAGCATTGATGATGAATCCCTTATGATTACAAACGATTATAACTTTGTGAACGTAGATTTTTACATTGAATACCGGATTGGAGACCCTGTAAAATACCTTTACAACTCCTCTTCTCCGCAGATGATATTAAAGGCCCTTGCCATGAGCTACATCCGTGATACCATCGGCCTTTATAAGGTGGATGACGTTATTACCACCGGGAAAAATGAAATTCAGGCTGAAATTAAGGAAAAGCTCATTAAGCGTCTGGAGGAGGAAGACCTGGGAATCCAGCTGGTAAATATCACAATTCAGGATGCAGAGCCACCAACTGCTGAGGTTTCCGATGCCTTCAAGGCCGTAGAAACTGCCAAACAGCAAAAGGAAACGGCTATCAACAAGGCTACCAAGTACAAAAATGAGCAGCTCCCTGCTGCTGAAGCAAAAATTGATAAAATCTTAAAGGAGGCCGAAGCCAAAAAAAGTGCCCGCATTAATGAGGCAACCGGTCAGGTAGCCCGTTTTGAAGAGCTTTACAATGAATATAAAAAGTATCCGCTGATTACCAAGCAGCGAATGTTCTATGAGACCATGGAGAAAATTCTACCTGACTTAAAGGTAGTCATTGACAATGGCGACGGCACCACCCAGACCGTTATTCTGGATAACTTCTTAGGCAGCATGGTACAAAATCAGGCAACGGCACAAACAGAAACCAAAACAGAAGGGGAGGGAAACTGATGAAAAAAAGAAAAATAGTATCCGGAATTCTTCTGCCCTTTGCGGCACTTCTTTTAGTCATTTTGCTGGGAAGCTCTATGGTAGTAACCCGGCAGGATGAATACAAAATTATCCGTGAATTTGGAAAGATTGTAAAAATTGTAAATACCGCCGGACTTTCCTTTAAGGTACCTTTTATCCAGTCAACCCAGTCTCTTCCAAAGAATGTCCAGCTGTATGACCTGCCGATTTCTGATGTCATTACCAAGGACAAAAAAACTATGGTCTGCGACAGCTTTGTTCTCTGGAGAATCACTGATGTACAGAAATTTGTCCGTTCCTTAAATGGTCAGGTAGGGAATGCGGAATCCCGTATCAATACTATTGTATACAATTCAATTAAAAACGTAATCAGTAGTATGGCCCAGGCTGATGTTATCAGCGGCAGGGATGGCGAATTATCGGAAGCAATCCAAAGGAATATCGGAGCAACACCGGAGCAGTATGGTATTGAACTGACAGCAGTGGAAACTAAGCATCTGGACTTACCTGATGCCAACAAGACCGCAGTTTATGAGCGAATGATTTCCGAGCGTAACAATATCGCTGCCCAGTACGAGGCTGAGGGTAATTCAGAGGCTAAAAAAATAAAAACCGACACTGATACCTCCATTGAAGTAAAAGTATCCGAAGCAGAGGCACAGGCCGAGAAAATCATTGCTGAAGGCGAGTCTGAATATATGAAAATTCTTTCTAAAGCCTATAACAGCAAGGATAAGGCTGATTTTTACACCTTTGTCCGTTCTCTCGATGCAGCTAAGGCTACTATGACCGGTGATAACAAGACTTTGATTCTTTCCAAGGATTCGCCGATTACACAGATTTTTACTACAATAGAATAAGCTTTACCAATAGAAAAAACAGCAGGAGCTGTAAATCACAGCCCCTGCTGTTTTTTCTAATATCTGTCTTTTCTTAATGTCTGAAATGTCTCATACCGGTAAATACCATTGCAATTCCATATTCGTTACATTTTTTAATGGAATCCTCGTCACGGATAGAGCCCCCCGGCTGAATAATTGCAGTAATTCCAGCCTCATGAGCTGCTTCTACGCAGTCATCAAATGGGAAAAAGGCGTCAGAGGCCAGTACACAGCCCCTGGTTGCATCCTTTCCAATCAGCTCAGCAGCATGGTCAAAGCACTGCTTTGCAGCCCAGATACGATTTACCTGTCCAGGTCCGATACCAACAGTCTGTTTATCCTTTGCAATCGCAATCCCATTGGATTTTACATATTTTACAACTCTCCATGCAAACCGCATATCCTCCATTTCCTTCTCACTTGGAGCCCGGTCTGTCACAATCTTTAATTCCTCTTCCTTTAACAGCTTGCTGTCGATGGTCTGTACAATCAATCCGCCATTTACCTTCTTTAAGTCATAGGCATGCTCATTCTGAGGAACCTCAATGCCCGGAAGCTCCAGTACACGGAGATTCTTTTTCGTACAAAGGATTTCCAAAGCCTCCTTTTCATAAGAAGGAGCTACGATAACCTCCAGGAAAATCTTATCCATCTCTTCAGCAGCTTCCTTTGTTACCTCACGGTTTACAACTACAATACCACCAAAGATAGATACCTTATCTGCCTGGAAGGCCTTAGTCCATGCATCAAAGATATTTTCGGCACTGCCAACACCACAAGGATTTCCATGCTTGCAGGCTACTACCGTAGGCTCAGTAAATTCCTTTAGCAGCTCCAGAGCACCATTCGTATCGTTAATATTGTTGAAGGACAATTCCTTTCCATTTAACTGCTTTGCATCCACTAAGGAGCCTGTCTTCTTTCCAATCTCACGATAGAAGGCCGCCTGCTGATGAGGATTCTCACCATACCGCATATCCTGCACCTTTTCAAAGGTCATCGTAAGCGTTTCCGGAAGGCTGTAGTCCTCTCTTTCCTTCTTTAAATAATCTGCAATCATCGTATCATAATTTGAGGTATGCATAAACACCTTCTGCATCAGATAAAACTTGGTATCCAGAGAAACCTCTTTATTTTCCTTTAACTCAGAAAGAACAGTTTCATAATCTGCCGGGTCAACTACAACAGTAACATCCTGGTAGTTTTTAGCTGCAGAGCGGAGCATGGTAGGTCCTCCGATATCAATGTTTTCTACTGCCTCAGCCCGGGTAACACCATCCTTTAAGATGGTTGCCTTAAAAGGATACAGGTTTACAACTACCATATCAATTGTCTCAATATTTAAATCTGCCAGCTGCTTCATATGCTCCGGCTTGCTTCTCATGGCCAGAAGTCCGGCATGTACCATTGGATGCAGGGTCTTTACACGTCCGTCCAAACACTCCGGAAAGCCTGTCAGCTCGGAAATTTCAATGGCAGCAATACCTTCTTCCTTTAATTTTCCATAGGTTCCACCGGTAGAAATAATCTCTACTCCAAGCTTGGTAAGCTCCTTTGCAAATTCAACAATTCCTGTTTTGTCAGATACGCTGATTAATGCTCTCATATTATTCTCCTTTTCTGTAAACATAAAGAAAACCGCCTGGTACATCACACAGTCTATTCATCTTTATTTCGTGAGAAGCATCATTATTTCATTGCTTCGTGCAATAAACTTAGTCATAGCCTCTGCATCCAGTGGTCTGTGGCTTAACATAGCCAGGTCATAGAGCTGGTTACAAATCATATCTGTATGATTACCCTCTTTATTTGCCAGGATATACTGAACCAGGGCATTATTTGCATTCAGCACCAGAGTTTCACCACTACCACCAAACATAGCCGGGTCAAAGCCTCCACCCATGGAATACATCCGCATCATATCCTGCATACGTCTGCTTTCCTCAGACAGAGTAATCATAGAAGAAACCTCTGCATTTTTCAGCTTTTCTACCTTAACTGTCAGATTTTCCTTACCCAGAGCCTTTTTAAAGATTTCTGTCAAGGCATCGGTATCCGCCTTTAACTCCTCCTCTGGAATCTCCTCCTTAAAGGTATCGGTAATGTCTGCATCAATTCTCTGGAAACGTACCTTTAAATCACCCTGCTCTAACTGGGTAATAAATGGCTGGTCAATGTTGTGTGTCAGAATCAGTGCATCAATGCCCTCTTCCTTAAACATATTGATATACTGACTCTGCTGCTGTAAGTCGGTCACATAATATACAATGTCCTTTTCCTTTGCAGCCTCGACATACTCTGGCAGAGTAATATATTTTTCCTCCAGATTTTTAAAGATAATGAAATCCTTCATCTTTTCACGGAACTTATCATCCTTTAAGCAACCATACTTGATAAATGGACTGATATCATCCCAGTATTTTTCATAATTTTCCCGGTCTACCTTGTACATGCCAGACAGCTTGTCAGCTACCTTCTTCGTAATATAATCGGAAATCTTCTTCACAAAGCCGTCATTCTGCAGAGCACTTCTGGATACATTTAACGGTAAATCCGGACAGTCAATAACACCCTTTAACAGCATCAGAAATTCCGGAATAACTTCCTTAATATTATCTGCGATAAATACCTGGTTGTTATACAGCTTAATAACGCCCTCCAGATTATCATATTCTGTATTCAGCTTAGGGAAATATAAAATACCCTTTAAGTTAAACGGATAATCCATATTCAGATGAATCCAGAATAAAGGCTCTTTATAGTCGTGGAATACATTTCTGTAAAATTCCTTGTACTCTTCTTCGGTACACTCATTTGGATGCTTGTTCCAAAGTGGTGTGGTATCACTTAAGGATACCGGACGTTTCTTAATCTTAGCCTTTTCCTTCCGTGGAGAAACCTCTACAATCTCCTTTTCTCCATTTTCATTCTCTTTTTCCTCGGTCTTTGCCTCCTCTACAATATTCTCAATGACCTCGTCGTCCTCACGAATCTCGGAAGCATCAATCGTTTCATACTCTGGCTCTGCATTTGCTTTGGAAAGGAAAATCTCTACCGGCATAAAGGAACAGTATTTTTCAATGACCTCACGCATGCGGTATTCATTAGAAAACTCATAGCTGTCCTCATTCAGGTATAATACAATTTTAGTACCGATGGAATCCTTATCGCCTTCTTCCATCTCAAACTCAGTACCACCCTCAGACTCCCAGTGTACTGGCTTCGCTCCGGACTGCCAGGAGAGTGTATCAATGGTAACCTTGTCTGCTACCATGAAAGCAGAATAGAAGCCTAGTCCAAAATGCCCGATAATCTGCTCTTCATTGGCCTTATCCTTATATTTCTCCAGGAAATCAGCTGCCCCGGAGAAGGCAATCTGATTAATATACTCCTTTACTTCATCTCCCGTCATACCAATACCATTATCGGTAAAGCTTAAGGTCTTTTCCTCCGGATTTACCTCAACTAAGATCCGGAACTTATTGTCCTCCGGGATTGCATATTCTCCCATCAGCTCAAGCTTCTTCATCTTTGTAATCGCATCACAGCCGTTAGAAATCAGCTCTCTAACAAAAATATCATGGTCAGAATACAACCACTTCTTGATAATTGGGAAAATATTTTCAGAATTAATGGAAAGACTTCCTTTTTCCATTGCCATGTTTACCACTCCTTTTCTCATTTACGTTTCTTTCACTAAATCTTATATTAATACGGTTATTTCTAATTGTCAAGAAAAAATTAGCACTCAACTTCATTGAGTGCTAATACATTAAGAAATTTCCTCAAAGGCAATTTCATAATGTCTTAAAAATACCTTCAAACTGTCATCCCATTCCCGCTCAATGGTTTTATCCAGGGTAAATACCTTAAAAGAGCTCCCGGTAATCAGTTTTACCTCTCCCTTTTCATAGCGGATATTCAAAAACAGCCCCTCTATGGAATCAGCCTCTGCTCCACGACCGATCCGCTCCAGAATTTTTCGTACATTCTCCCTGGATAAAAGTAGTATAAGCTTCATACTCTGAGGAGTTTTTTTCCCTTTAATCAGCTGATACAAAAAAGGTCTCTGCTCTGAAAAGCACATATAATCCGGCTCAGAAAGCTCTAAAAGCTCCTCCCCGGAATACCAGTCCTTATTTCTTCTTCCATTGATTACATAGGAACAGCCACATAAAAGCTCTGCCTCTGAAAGCAGAAAGTTATCAAAAACTCTCTTTATCAGAAGCTTAGCCATAAACTCCTTTACATCCAATATCTTTAGTGCTATCATCCTTTACCATCCCATATACTTTTCTCCGGCAGTCTGTACCTTAATCAGATTAGAGGTTCCTGAAATTCCAAGAGGAAGACCTGCCGTAATAACCGTCAAATCGCCTTCCTTTACCAGTCCCTTATCCATAGCCTCCTTAAGAGCATGGTCAAAAAGTTCAAAGGCATCCTGCTCCTCCCGGATGTGAAGTGGTACTACACCCCAGGATAGGTTTAACTGCCTCCAAACCTGCGGATGCATTGCACAGCCGAGAATCATACATTCCGGCCTGCATTTAGAAATCTTTCTCGCTGTTCTGCCGGATTTTGTAACTGTAATAATCGCCTTGGCATTCAAATCGTGAGCCGTCGTACAGGTTGCGTGGGAAATAGCCTCTGTCACATCTGGTTTTTCTGAAGTTCCCATTGCACGAAACCGCTTTTTATAATCAATATCCTCTTCCGTCCGTTCTGCAATCCGTACCATCGTCTGCAGAGCCTGTACCGGATATTTGCCGGCAGCAGTTTCTCCTGATAGCATAATCGCACTGGTTCCATCATAAATTGCATTTGCCACATCTGTCGCCTCTGCTCTGGTCGGACGAGGATTTTTAATCATGGAATCCAGCATCTGGGTCGCTGTAATAACCGGCTTTCCTGCATTATATACCAGCTTGATAATCTTTTTCTGAAGCACCGGCACCTCTTCTCCCGGTATCTCTACCCCCATATCTCCACGGGCAATCATGATACCGTCTGCTGCCTTAATAATCTCGTCGATATTATCAACACCCTGCATATTTTCAATCTTAGCAATAATCTGGATTCCTTCTCCATTATGCTCCTTAAGAATCTGACGTACCTCCTGGATGTCCGAAGCACTTCTTGTAAAGGAAGCCGCAATAAAATCATATCCATTCTTTGCTGCAAAAATAATATCTTCTCTATCCTTTTCACTGATAAAAGGCATGGAAATCTGGGAATCTGGCAGATTAACTCCCTTATTATTGGAAATAACACCATCATTCTTTACTTCACACAAAACCTCTGTATCCGTCTTTTCTTTAACTACCATCTCCACCAGGCCATCGTCAATCAGGATACGAAAGCCCTCAGCTACATCCTTTGGCAAATCCCCATAGGTTACAGAAACCTTTGTCTCGTCCCCGATAATATCCTCTGTCGTCAGGATAAATTCCTGTCCCTGGGTCAGTGTAATCTTATCCTTTTCAAACTTTTTAATACGAATCTCCGGTCCCTTTGTATCCAGAAGAGCTGCTACCGGAAGTCCCAGCTCGTTTCTCAATCTCTTTAGCATCTTTAGTCTGTTTAAATGCTCCTCATAATCTGCGTGGGAAAAATTGAATCTTGCCACATTCATACCAGATTCCATAAGCTGCCGTAGTACCTCTTCGTTATCGGTAGATGGTCCCAGGGTACATATAATCTTTGTCTTTCTCATATATTTTCTCCTTTTTTAGTTTAATGCTTTTTCTATCGCTTCTATTTCCATGTCTGCAAAGCCCGGTATATTAAAATCTGCCTCCGGAAGCCGGGAGCGGCTTCCGATGCCTACTGCCTGCATACCACCTGCATGAGCAGCTTCAATACCGGCCTTTGCATCCTCAAAGACAATACACTCCTCACAGGCAAAGCCCAAGGCCTTAGCTCCCAGCACAAATATCTCCGGATCTGGCTTTGCCTTGCTTGTTTTCGTTCCGTCTATAATTTCATCAAAAATTTCTGTAAGATGAAGCCTGTCTAAAATCAATCTCGAATTTTTACTTGCTGAGCCAAGGGCAATTTTATAGCCTTTTTCCTTAACATCCTCCAAAAATGCTCTTATCCCCGGCAGTATTTCACTCTCTTTCAGTTTACGTATATAGGTAAGATAAACCTCATTTTTCTTTTCACAATACTGTTCTTTTTCTTCCCGAGACATGGTTTTACCGCCCACCTCCAGAACAATTTCAAAGGACTGCATTCTACTTACTCCCTTAAGTCTTTCATTATCCTGCTCTGTAAAATCAATCCCAAGCTCATCAGCGATTTCCTTCCATGCCAGATAATGGTACTTTGCGGTGTCCACAATAACACCATCCAGGTCAAACAATAATCCTTTGTGCATTCTCTTTCCACCTTTCCTCTTTATCGCTCCTATTATATCACTTTTACCCTCTCTATGATAGATAGAAAAATATTTTTTTATTTTTCTCTTCCTATCCAGTCAATATTCATGTATAATAATATCGGCTTGTATTTATATAAATGAAAAGAGGTATGTAAATGGAAAGAAGAGTTGGTACAGTTTCAAGAGGTATCCGTTGCCCAATTATCCGCGAAGGTGATAATCTGGTAGCTATCACCGTTGACAGCGTCTTAGAGGCTGCTAAAAGCGAAGGCTTTGAGCTTAGGGACAGAGATGTCATTGCCCTTACAGAATCTATCGTTGCCCGTGCTCAGGGTAACTATGCATCCATCGATGCTATTGCCGCTGATGTAAAAGCAAAGCTGGGTGGAGAAACCGTTGGTGTTATCTTCCCTATTTTATCCCGTAACCGATTTGCTATCAACCTGAAGGGTATCGCCATGGGATGCAAAAAGGTTGTACTGATGTTAAGCTATCCAAGGGATGAAGTAGGTAACGCCCTTCTCACCTATGACCAGCTTGATGAAGCAGGCGTCAACCCTTATTCCGATGTTTTAACTCTGGAAAAATACCGTGAATTATTTGGTGAAAATAAGCATGAATTTACCGGCATCGACTATGTTTCCTATTATTCCGATATTATTAAAGAAGCCGGTGCTGAAGTAGAGGTTATTTTTTCCAATCAGGCAAAGACTATTCTTGATTACACAGACTGTGTCATTAACTGCGATATCCACACCAGAGTCCGCACCAAGCGTCTTTTGAAAAATGCTGGTGCCAGGGTAGTATGCGGTCTGGATGATATTTTAAATACACCTGTCAATGGCAGTGGCTACAACACAAAATACGGCCTTTTAGGCTCCAATAAATCTACCGAGGACAAGATTAAGCTCTTCCCCAATGAGTGCAAAGACCTCGTGCTGGATATCCAGTCTGCTATTTTAGAAAAGACCGGTAAGCACGTTGAGGTTATGGTATACGGTGATGGTGCTTTCAAGGATCCACAGGGCAAAATCTGGGAGCTTGCTGATCCGGTGGTATCTCCAGCCTTTACAGATGGTCTCATTGGTACACCAAACGAATTAAAGCTTAAATACCTGGCTGATAATGATTTTGCCAGCTTAAGCGGAGCTGCATTGAAGGAAGCTATCTCCAATAGCATTAAATCCAAGCAGGACAACCTTGTAGGAAATATGGCTTCCCAGGGTACTACTCCAAGACAGCTGACCGATTTAATCGGTTCCTTATGTGACTTAACCTCCGGTTCCGGTGACAAGGGAACTCCTGTTATCCTGATTCAGGGTTATTTTGACAATTTCACAACAGAATAATAGATTTTCTTTATATAAAATATCCTCCTGGATTCCTGCCTGTTTTGGCATAATCCAAGAGGATATTTTTATATTACCTGTTTATTTTACTGTTACTTTGACAGCCGTATATTCGCCTGTATTCAAGATTGATTACATACAAAATCAACCTCTAACTGTTTCTGAACCTTCCGTTTATCTTTAGTTCAATAACTATACTCAACCATACCTATGTCAACATTATAGCCCCTAAAAATTCTTCCAACATTTTTCACGCAAAAACTGTCCAATAATTTCTAATGGTGCACCCTCATAGTACTCCACAAGTAATGTCTTGAACTCTGATACATCCATTTCCGGTATTACCAAAAATCCCATTCCTTGTGCAATTAAATAATGATTTGCAAATATTACAGATGCCCTCTTATTCCCATCCTTGAATACCTGTGTTTTCATACAGTACATACATAATTCAATCGCTATATCTATCGGTTCTTTGTCCTGCGTTCGTATTTCATCAATTCGCTCAATGACTACGGATTCGATAGGTAATGGCGGCACATAACTTGTTCCACCGATTTGTACCGGGATCCCACGAATACGACCACCATCATAAAAAAATCCTTCATTTACCAGCTTTGCAATATGACAAAGCATATAGTAGTTGCTTTCACTTTGGATTACATCTCTATCCAAAATAAACTCCCACGCATGTTTCAGATTAAGAATCTTCTGCACATCCGTTGCCGATACACCATTCACTTGTCCATTCTCAATAATATCTTCTGTCTGTGGAAATGATGTCGCAACCCCTTCCAATACTGCCTGATCGTAGATATTTGCTTTCATATTAGCTCTTGCAAAATCTAAATTCTGCAAAACTCTTGTCGAGAGTTCTTTATCTTCATAACCAAGTGTCGCTAATTCTTTATTGATTTTACGGATTGATTTATTTAAGTCTTTACGCTCTTTTGCATTACGCAAAAGCAACTGATACAGTTCATCTGAATATGTATCCACATAAGTAGATGTCAGTTTACCTGCCACACGTTTGCGGATATATAAATACTTTGCACCACTCACTTCTTTTATTTCCGGATTACCATCATATGGAATTAAGTTGATTCTTGCCTGTATATCCGCTCGCTGCTGCAACAGCTCTTGAATTTCCGAATAATTTGCACCCATTTCTTCCGCCTCTTTCTTTTAGGGAACTTTTATATAATTTATTATAAGCAAAAGTTCCCTAAGTATCAATATATTTTTAGAGAACTTTTATGACATATTCTTTATCAAAAGCTGTGCAATTCTTGCTTCTGACCACGAGTAATCCTTCATATACTCTCCACCATAGTTTTGCACCGCCTCAACCTCTCCTTCTAAGATACGATACAAGTCGCAATTTATCTGTTCTGTACGAATATATTTTTCCGTCCTACAGAATAAAGTATTTGTTCAATTCCTGCTGTTCTTAGTGCCTCCATCAAACGGTGGAAGGTTACACGATATAAAATCTGCGTACTCTCATCTGCCGGCCATCCGGCCACAGACACGAAATCGCCTCACCGCTGCTAAGTCCCGCCTGTGCACGGTCTACCAACAAAGCCATAAGCTCTGTCTGTTTGGCTCCACCCAGATGTATCACAGTACCATCCACCGAAATAACAAAATTCGGATACCTCTATTCCATTTCCATCTAAAACCATTTAAGCACCCAATAGATAACTCCCAGCACCCAGGAGCTAAAAATACCATAAAGGATTACAGGGCCTGCAATGGTAAATATCTTGCAACCGATTCCAAAGACCTGTCCCTCCTTCTTAAACTCAATGGCGGGTGCTGCTACCGAATTGGCAAAACCGGTAATCGGAACTACTGTTCCCGCACCGCCAAACTTCGCCAGCCTTTGATACAGCTGAAGTCCAGTCAGTACAACACTTAAAAAAATCAGGCAGAGAATACCATACAGGGCAGCTGTTTCCTCCTTCATTCCCATACCCTTAAACCAGTTATTAAAGGCCTGCCCCAGAGTACAGATGATACCTCCAATCAAAAATGCCTTTATCATATTTAGCCACCAGCAGTGGGTAGGCGTCATTTCTTTTACATAAGCATTGTATTTTTTCTTCTTCTTGCTTTCATCTGTTTCATTTAATATTTCCTGTATATCCGGCTTATCTGCCATTTCATTTCCTCCTTCCTGCAGCCATTTATGGCCAGAACATCTGATAATAGCTTCCAAGGGCCTTTCCTGCTGCAATCGCCAAAACAATATAGGGGATTCCCTGTACCAGCCTTGCCCGCTCCGCAAATATCGGTATTACCTTAAGAATTTCTGCCAGAGCCATTGCAAAGCATCCTATATATATGCCGCAAAACAATCCAAACACTAAAAGTATCGGTTTGCCACCCGGTATCCCCCATTCAAAAACAGAAATCACATTCCCTGCAATACCGCCCCAGATGATGCAGCTTTCATAAGCCGCAATATGCGTAGCAGTTGCTGTCCGTGAGGCCAGCTGAGGAAAAACACCGATGAGGCTTATCAAAGCAAAAACACCACCTGATACAACGCCGCCTCCTGCCGCTGCTATCAGAAAAAGCAATACATTTTTAACCAGCATCAATGCTCTTTCCCTCCCGTTGTGCATCCTTTATCAAGGCATCGTTAATATCCGTTTCATAGCTTCGCATCTGGATTTGAATCGGTGTAGGGTCCTTTTGTATCTTCTTCCGGGAAAAATGATTAAAAAATACCAAGATTCCGATTGCAAGGCCTACACAATATCCAAGCTCTGCTACAGTACCACCCGTACTCTTACTTCCTGTCACCAGAAAATAAATCTTATCAAATACATCAGAAACACTAACATCTTCATTAAAGGTCATAATAGAGAAAGCAGAGCCGAAAAAGGCAATCATACCAACAAAAGCCGCTTTTACCCATTCCCAGGCCTTCGGTGGTTTCTTTCCAGGAGCAATATAGTTAATAATAAAATCCTTTTCTCCCAGATTCACTACCAGCACTCCCGGAAACCGTTTTTCAATGAGTTCAATTACCTTCATAATTGAGAAAATGTATTTGGTACTTTCCTTGGCCGTTACTGTATACAACAGCATTTCCTTTACTTCATCCTCAATCTTTTTATCCGAACACAAAATGGTACCCAAATCACGGAGAAATATTTTTTTGTTTAAAATATCGGTACTCTGCTCCAGTTTTAAATAAAGAGTTGCTTCTCTCATAGACAGACAAACACTCCTCCCGGCATTTTATCTCTTCCAGATACCGTATCTGCATAGATCACCGCTCCGAGTAAAACAAAAAACACTACGACTGCTACCCAGAGAATTCTTTTTCTTTGTTTGCTCATACAATTGCCCCTTTTCTATCATTTCCTAAGAGTAGTATGAAGCTGTAAATAAACTGCTATACTGGTAATTTTTTCAATTATTGCATAAATTCCTTTCTCATGCTGCCTAAAATTTTCTTTTCCAGACGGCTTACCTGCACCTGGGATATCCCCAGCTCCTTTGCCACCTCTGTCTGGGTTCGCTCCTCAAAATACCGCATAGAAATCAATTTTTTCTCCTTCTCTCCCAGATTATCAAGGAGCTGTTTTAAAACCATTCGGTTTAAGAGCCGCTCTCCTTCATTTTTTGGCTCTGGAAGCTTGTCCACCAGGCAGATTTCATTGCCGTCTCCCTGATAAACCGATTTGTATATGGATTCCACTTCTCCGTTTGCCTCCAAAGCCATAACAATATCTTCTATCGAAAGCTTGGTCTCTTCTGCTATTTCCTTTAAGGTCGCATCTCTCCCTAGCCGTTGGGATAGGACTTCTCCCGCCTGCCTTATTTTCCAGCCGTTTTCCTTTAAGGAGCGGCTTACCTTCATCATTCCATCGTCCCGCAGAAAACGCTTGATTTCCCCGCTGATCATCGGCACAGCGTAGGTCGAAAACTGGACCTGAAAGCTTCCGTCAAACTTGTCCACAGCCTTCATAAGACCAATACTTCCGATTTGAAACAAATCCTGTGGATCCTGCCCCCGGTTGGTAAAACGCCTCACGATGCTCCACACTAAGGCCATATTTTCTGTAATCACTTTATCTCTTGCAACTTTATCTCCTTCTCTCGCCCGTTGAATTAACGCAAGAGTATCCATTTTCACCCTCCTACAGCTGCTTTACCATATAAACGGTAGTACCCTCCTTAGGCTTTGACTCTACCTCCAGATGGTCCATAAAGGTTTCCATAAAGGTAAAGCCCATACCAGACCGTTCCCACTCCGGTCTCGTCGTATACAAAGGTTCCATTGCCTTTTTTACATCAGAAATGCCAACGCCATCATCTATGACCCAAAGTCTTAGCTCACGGCCCTCTATCTGGCACTTTAGCTTTATCTTTCCCTCTTTTTCTCCATAGCCGTGAATAATTGCATTTGTCACTGCCTCAGAAACTGCCGTTTTGATATCAGCCAGCTGCTCCAGCGTGGGATTGAGTCTGGTAATAAAGGCCGCTACTACAATTCTTGCAAAGCTTTCATTTTCCGAGATGCTTTCCATCTCCAGATAAATTTCATTTCGATTCATTTTCTTATCCTCCAAAATAAAGCTATAAATTTTCCAGTATCTTCTCTACACTGTCATATTTTTCGATGATTTTATACAAACCCGAAATCCGAAATATGCGGTCTACTCCCGGTCCTACTCCTGTTACAAAGGCCCGTCCCCCGGTAAAGATAACCTTTTTATATCTTCCCATCACCATACCGATGCCGGAGCTATCCATAAAGGGCACTCCCGTAAAATCAAAAATTACATGCTTTGCCCCCTCCTTTTCAATTTTCCGGTCAGCCTCTGCCCTAAGAAGCATAGCACGGTGATGATCCAGCTCGTCCCGAATATGGATAATCAGACAGCCTTTTTTCAATTCAAAAGTTTCCATTTTTTATCTTCCTTTCTATACCGCCGCAGTGCAATCCCTAGCGGATCGTTTTTTATTCGATAGGATGAGCTTTCCTATCGAATAAAAAAGGAAGGACCGGGGGCTTGTCCCTGGTTCTTCCTTCGTAAATGTTTTGTCTTTCTATTTATCATAATGAATCCTGCCAAAAAAAGCAAGAAAACCCTGTCGCCTTCTTATGACAAATTTCTTTTCTTAGCCATTTTTATCAAAAATTAAAAATCTGTTATAAATTATGTCTTTCTCTTCTTTTTGCTGCTTCCTTATAAACCTGTTCATCGGTTCTGGCCGAAACAACGATAATCCTCATAACTCCATCTACTCGCTCTACCTTATATACAACCCGGATTCCTAAATCTCTGAATTTTATTTTCATAAGATTCGTAAGATTTGTCCCACTTTTATTACCCAAAGGTTTTCCATACCCACCTTCTTCTGTAGGTAATGGATTCTGACTAACTTTTCGGATGCCTTTTAACACTTGTACCTGAGCTGAATGATCGAGTTTTTTTATGTCTTTTTCTGCTTCTTCTAAAAACTCAATAATCCATGTCATTCGATATCAACATCCTCCGTATCTAAAAGTTCATCTTCACTGATTCCTAAATTATTCATTACAGAATCAAATAAAATAGTTTTATTATTTCCATTATCTTCCATTCGTTTATTTGCTTCTAACAAAAGGAAATAATCTTCCTCAATTTCTGTCAGTCTTGTATATTCTTCAGGTGACAAAATAATTGCAGAAGGCTGATTGTTCTTTAAAACAATTAATTCTCTTTCAGAGTGAAGTCTGTCAAATATCTTCGCTGCCTGACCTTTGTTAAACTGTGAAATAGGAACCAAGCTTTGCAAAAGATCTGCTGCAATTGCCATAATAAACACCTCCAATGCTTTCTTCTACTCTTATTATATGCAGAAATCAGTAAAAAATCAACTATGAGGTTTGATAATTTATCATTAAATTTTCATTACAATTTGTTGTTCTTCTTTAGACTCTTTTTTTGCTGTAATTCTCTTTACTGCCTTTTCTTCCTCGAACATAGCCTACCAGTGCTTCCTGGATGATAAAGTGGGCACCATTGAAGATAGCATGCATTAGTTATTGCACAGTTCTAAAATCCAGTCTATATACTGGCTTCCCTGGTTATAGTCCACCTTATATAGCTTTCTATCTTTTATCCCCTTTTGAGAATATAGCTGAAGTTCCATAAAGCTCCATTTCTTTTCCGCATTCTGCCGTAAACACAGCTGGATACTTTCTCCATTTCTTTCATAAATAGAAATGCTTAAGCTTTCTTGAAAGGAATATCCCCTGTCACTTAATTTGGAGCTTGTTGTCTGATTGCTTTCATCAGCATAATAGGTATATTGCAGTTCTTCTAGTCTTTGTAATACTTCTCCATAAGCTTCCGCTCCTACCAAAGAAGATGTCGGAGAGGCATAAAAAAGTCCATCCGAACTGGCTCTATATACAACTTCGATACTCGCAATTTCCTTTATATCCACATTTTCTATATGCCAGATGATTGCTCTGGAAGAATACATTTTATAAAAAGCAAACATTCCTACAGCTAAGATAAAAAGGACAGCTCCGATTTTATACTTTCTGTTCATAATTCATCTCCCTACTTTAAGCTCCTCTCAAGATAATCCACCAGCACTTTCTTATCCTCTATAATAAATTTTCCCTTGCCCGGTATATTCAGAAAAGATTTCCCATTTGTCCGTATATAGACCTCATATCGTTCTGGCTTGTTATAATCCATGATGGTAATTAAAATATTTCCATCTTTTTTGGCAAATCCTCCCACAGGAAGGTATTCTCCAAAAACATTTCTTCTAACTTTAAAGCCTTCTATTATTTCTATAATATCTCTCTTTACATCAGAGTCTGTAATTTCCCTATTAGACTGAGTTTCATAGATAATAAACATTACATTTTCTTCCGGTATCTTAATTTTTGTATCCTTTAACCAATATGTATAAAATGCAAGCAATATAATCACAACAACTGCTATTCTAATTTTAAACTTCCTATTATTCACTCCTAGCCTCCATAATTTCAATATCAAAATGTACATTTATTCCTTCTCAAAACCTTTAATCTTACTGGTTTACCAATGTCACAAAATGCCTCTTTCATTTGTTATTAGAATTGGAAAAATACCGTCATAGCCTCTGCAGGTGTGCAGGACTGGGTTGAAGCCATTGGCGATACTGTCGGTGCTATAGTTGGCAGTATTGCAGGCTCGGTAACTGGAAAAGCAGGAGGTGAAACAATTGCTAAAAAAGCATATAACAAAGTATTTAGCTGCAAAACAGAAAACAAAGAATAATTGTCTCAAACCTTTCGATAGGGTAAAATTTATAAAAAATATATCCCATTCTCAGTTTGAGCTTTTTTTCGATTATACTAAATACTACTGTGATACTATTTTATGGGATAACATCCAACGGGATATTATTTTAAGCTTGGCAAGTGATTATACCATTGTAGTTCATTTAGATGCCTATCAAACAGATACCTCTATCACGGAGCTGGATAATAAAATAGGTGAATTGTATCCTTGTATCAAGAATGATAAGGGTGAATATTTTATTGAAATTATGCCCCAAGATTTACGCCTTTTAACGGAAATAAAAAATGACCCTTTGCTGTGGGAATGTGGAAATGTACTGCATATTGCAGCCTTTAAAGAAAAAAAGCCGCAATATACTAACGAATCTATATTTGATGATGCAGAGTTTGTTATTCATTCTATTTATGACAATAATGGATTTGTCATAAATGTCCGTGACATAGAGCAATATGGTAAAATGATTGAGACAAAGGTAAAATATGTGTTGGACAATTACCATATTTTAATGGAAGGAGATTTGTAGTGGCAGCTGTACCTCGTAAAAAATATTTACCAATTGGTTCCGTTGTAAGATTAACTAATGCTTCGAAGAAAATAATAATCTTTGGCAGAATGCAAAAAACAGAACAACTCCTTATCGGAGTTGTTCTGTTTTGCAAAACCTATTTTCTACAATCCCAGTTCGCTTAACCGCCGCTTTGCCTCAGCTGCACGTTCCGAATCCGGATAATCGTTAATAACCTTATTATAGTACTCTGCTGCCTTTTCCTTATCTCCCTTGCGATGGTATACACGGCCGGTAAAATAAATTGCCTTTACATTCGCAGGGTCCAGCTTCAGAGCATCCTGGAGCTTTTCTAAGGCTTCGTCATATTTTCCCTGGTTATAAATCACACGGCCTTCCTCTGCCAGCTCTTCTGCCGCAGCCTCAAAGGATTCACCCTTGATGGTATTATAAATATTTTTGGCCTCTGCATTTTCCAAGGCAGACTCCTTTACATCAGCAAGCTGCTTTGCTGCCTCTTCCTTTTCTCCATCCATATAATAGCGGATAGCCTTATAAAAGTTATCATAAAGGGACTCATCCATGCCCTTGCCCTTTAGCTCCTCCAATTCACGGTTAAGGCTTTCTAGCTCTGCCTTAAGCCCCTCATTTTCTCTTTTCAGGGTATTAAAGGTAATATCCTGGCTCGCCATATCATCACTGTAGGCTTTAAATTTAGTTTCGTATTCTGTTGCCACCTGCTTTTTTACCGTAGGCACAATCAAAAAATAAACTACTAAAATTCCAAGGACAGCTCCCAGAAAAAAGTTCGCATAAGGCCAGAAATTAAATCTTTCTTCCTTATAAGAGGGAGCTTTAAAGACCTGTCCCCCATTTTCCTGTTCATGCAGGATGCTTCTGTCCTTTACCCTTTCTTCCTTTTCTTCTGCTTTTCCTTCACTACCGCCGGAAAGCTCCTTTTTGTATTTTAAGGTTACGGTATTATTACGGTCAATTTTCAATGCCTTAGAAAGACATTTTACCGCCTTTTTATTATTTCCGGACTGCATATAAAGAAGTGCCAGAAGCTGATAGCTCCGTACAAAGTGAGGATTTAAGCTTACTACCTTTTCCAGCTGTAAAATAGCCAAATCACTGTTCCCCTGCTTTGCGTACTCTAAAGCACGGTTGTATTTCTTAATGGTTTGGTTAATCGTTTCCAGACGGGATGGGTTTCTCTGAATAGCTGCAATATAGCGGTCAGCCATTTCATTATCCTCTTCAAAATGCTTACTGATAACCCATTCACTCAAGGCATTGACTACCTCACCCATCTCATAATAGACCAGTCCCAAAAGATTTCTGGCCCTGGTATTCATTTTATTCAGCTTGAGGCTCTTTTTCAGTGCATCAACTGCACCCGACAAATCTCTTACCTTTGCCTTTTCCAGTCCACTGTTATAGTACATGTTAGAAGCTTTGCGTATGTGATCAAAATCCGGATATCCCATAACTGACAAACCTCCTAATTGGACCTTCTGTCTTTTAATATTTCTTTGATAATGTCAGTTACATCTGTCATATCGTTATGATAAATTGCATCCTCTGCCTGGTCAATATCCAGACTTGGCTCAAATTTTTTTATTTCCTCTTCAAAATCAATCATGTCTGCTCACATTCCCTTCTAAATATTTGCATAAAATTCAATCCCCCCGCCTCTCCGACAATACGTTACATTATAATTTTCTGATTCTATCATCCTATGAATTCCATTAATCGTTAGCTTACTTCCCCGATAAATGCTCTTTTGTACAACCAGCTTTGCATTCTGTGCATCTGCCAGCCAGGTCTCATACTTTTCTTTTTCCTCTTTCAAAGTAAGAATTTCTGATTCCCTGCTTATCTTAGCCCGGAGCAGTTGTAGCTTTTTCCCCTGAAGCTCTGGCATTTCCTGCTTTTCAAGAATTGAATCAATTTTTTTAATACCTTTTTCAATTCTCATATTTTCTTCCAAAAGTGGCTTTATTCTTTCCTGCAATGCTCCGATTTTAGTATAAACTTCGCTGTCAACACCAACAATCAGTTCCATTTTTACCTCGGACATATTTCCTATGGTTGTTGCCGAAATTCCACGAATGGCATGAGTACGTCCACCGACAATAACTCCCAGCTTACCGGAAACAGAAACCCTTCCTTCTGCCATAATAACACAGTTTAAGATTGCATTGGCATTTACATTGCCACCAGCCTGAATTTCTGTTTGTTCAAAGAACTTACCGGATAAATTCCCCTTACAATGCACCTCTCCCTTTCCACCACCTTGCATACCGTTCTTCAAAATAATATCCTTGCCTGCATGCAAAGCAGCAGCCTCTACATAGCCATTTACTATAATATTGCCACTGGCCTGAACTGTCATACCTGTAACAACATTGCCATGAATGACGACATCTCCAGCAAAATTAATACTTCCTGTTGCATGGGTAACATCACCATCTATCTCCAGAAGCTTGGTAATAATAAGCCGTCCTCCCTGATAGGTTATCTTTCCGGTAATTGCCGCAGTATAAATTCTTTTATCCTCTGATAGAAGAAAGCCTTTTCCTTTAATCGTTGGAAGCTCACGGCCTGGTTTGGCCGTAATAACATTGCCATAGACATCCATACCATCCTCACCCTTAGTAGCCGGATAGTAGTGTACAATCTCCTCCCCCTCTGTAACAATCTCCACCTCACTGATACTGCTGTAATCTACCGAGCCATCCGGCAGAATTTTAGGCTTGCGCTCAGCCTCTGTATTAAAGAGGAATTCAAAACGTCCTGGAATTCCATCCTCCGCCGGCTTTGTTTCAGCCACCAGCTCCTCCTCAAAATACTGCTTCTCATCAATCATTCGCTGAAGTTTTTTTCTTTCTACTCCTGCAATAACACCATTCTTTTCCAGTATTTCCTCTAAATCGCTGACCCTGTACTCTGTTCCCTCCTCTGGCGGACATAAGCTCAAATATGCCTCTGTCCTTGTCTCAGAAACACGTACTCTTGATTTATTTTCCTCTAAATTAACAGACACAGTATCACCTCTCTCCTTTATAGCTTCTCTACTGTTTTCAAGCTTTTATTTCTTTAAATTTGCAAGACGTTCCTCCACCTGATTCAGCATATTTGTATACTTCTGAAGCTTTTCCTTTTCCTCCTGAACCTTCTCAGCCGGTGCCTTACTTATAAATCTTTCATTATTCAGCATACCGTTGGAACGCTTTAATTCGCCCTCCAGTCTCGTCTTTTCCTTTGTCAGACGCTCAATTTCCTTTGCAACATCCACAAGCTCTGCAAATGGCATGTAAATGGTAGCACCATGAATCACGGTAGATACCGCATCCTCTGCCACACCAGTCTTGTCTGCCTGGATCTGCACCTCACCGGCATAGCCAAGAGTTGCAAAGAATACACGACTGTTTTCAAAAATATTTCTTACCCTTTCATCCTCAGAAACTACGATTACTGTAGCCTTTTTACTTGGTGGAACATTCATTTCCGCCCGAACATTACGGATACCCTTTACTGCTGCCTTGATTGTCTCAACAGCCTCTTCATCCTCCTGAAAACTATCTTCTTCTTTATATATCGGCCACTGGGAAATCATAATTGACTCCTCTTCCTCCTGAAGAGTGCAGAAAATTTCCTCGGTAATAAATGGCATATATGGATGTAACAGCTTTAAGGAATCAATCAGTACCTTCTTTAAAGTCCAAAGAGCAGCACCCTTCGTCTCGTCCTCATCATTATAAAGACGTGGCTTCACCATTTCAATATACCAGTCACAGAATTCCTCCCAGATAAAATCGTAAATCTTCTGAGCGGCAATACCGAGCTCATAGCTTTCCATATTATCAGTAACATCCTTAATCAGGGTATTTACCTTGGATAAAATCCATTTATCTGCCTGGGTAAAGTTCTCCTGCTTTGCATCTGCCTTATCCAGGTTCATCATAATGAAACGGGAAGCATTCCATACCTTATTGGCAAAGTTACGGCTGGCCTCAACACGCTCCATATAAAAACGCATATCATTTCCAGGTGCATTTCCTGTAATCAGGGTGAATCTTAAAGCATCTGCACCAAATTCATCAATAATCTCCAGCGGATCAATGCCATTGCCTAAGGATTTACTCATCTTGCGGCCCTGGGAATCTCTTACCAGTCCATGGAATAATACGGTATCAAATGGCTTTTTACCCATATGCTCATAGCCGGAGAATACCATACGGATAACCCAGAAGAAAATAATGTCGTAGCCGGTTACCAGCACATTTGTTGGGTAGAAATATTCCAGCTCCTCTGTCTTTTCCGGCCAGCCAAGGGTTGAAAATGGCCACAGGGCAGAACTGAACCAGGTATCCAGAGTATCCTCATCCTGACACATATGGCTATGTCCGCATTTTGGGCAAACCTCTGGCTTCTCAGAAGCTAACGCTACTACGATTTCACCGCATTTATCACAATAATAAGCCGGAATCCGGTGTCCCCACCACAGCTGTCTGGAAATACACCAGTCACGGATATTATCAGTCCAGTTAAAGTAGGTCTTCTGCATCCTTTCCGGAATCAGCTTGATTTCACCACTCTTTACAGCCTCTACTGCCGGCTTAATCAGCTCATCCATCTTAACGAACCACTGCTGCTTAATCATAGGTTCAACAGTGGTAGAACAGCGGTCATGGGTACCTACGTTGTGTACATGGTCTTCGGTTTTTACTAAAAGTCCCAGGGAATCTAACTCTGCTACAATCTGCTTTCTCGCCTCATAGCGGTCAAGACCTGCATATTTTCCGCCCTTTTCATTAATGGTAGCATCATCATTCATGATATTAATTTCCGGCAGATTGTGGCGTTTTCCTACCTCAAAATCGTTCGGGTCATGGGCTGGTGTAATCTTTACAACACCGGTACCAAATTCTCTGTCTACATAGGCATCAGCTACTACCGGAATTTCCTTATTTACAATCGGAAGAATAACCATCTTTCCAATCAAATCCTGGTATCTTTCATCCTCCGGATGAACTGCTACAGCAGTATCACCCAGCAGGGTCTCCGGACGGGTTGTCGCAATCTCAACAAAGCGTCCCTCTTCACCGGCTACCGGATATTTGATATGCCAGAAATGTCCAGCCTGTTCCTCATGCTCTACCTCTGCATCAGAAATAGATGTCTTGCAGACAGGACACCAGTTTACAATACGGGAACCCTTATAAATATATCCCTTTTCATATAATTTAATGAATACCTCTTCAACGGCCCTAGAGCAGCCCTCGTCCAAAGTAAAACGCTCTCTGTCCCAGTCACAGGAGGAGCCTAATTTCTTTAACTGCTCCACAATAGCTCCGCCGTATTCCTTCTTCCACTCCCAGGTTCTCTTTAAAAAGCCCTCTCTGCCAAGCTCTGCCTTGTCAATTCCCTCAGACTTCAACTGATTGATGACCTTAACCTCCGTAGAAATGCTGGCATGGTCAGTACCCGGAAGCCAAAGAGCCTCATATCCCTGCATTCTTTTAAAACGAATCAAGATATCCTGCATTGTTTCATCCAGGGCATGTCCCATATGAAGCCGTCCTGTAATGTTTGGAGGCGGAATCACAATCGTAAATGGTTTTTTATTTTTATCCACTTTTGCATGGAAATACTTCTTGTTCATCCACTTTTCGTACAGTCTTCCCTCAATCTCCCGCGGATTGTAGGTCTTTTCCAGTTCTTTTTGCATCTTCTTATCTCCTTTAAAAAAATTCCCTTTTTATATAGTATTGAAAAATCCTTTTTTCGTCAAGTATTTATTCCTGTCCTAACAGCTTATTATTGTAATCCATCCGGTCTCTCAGCTTCTGACGCCTTACATTCAGGCGGTGCCGCACCTCAACCATTTCCCTTTTATCTAACAGTGCCTCCGGCTGATAGGTCCAGACCTCTGCATCCCTTACATCTATCTTCTTAAGCTCTGTAATTAAAATCTGATTGTACTGATTAATTTTCTCCGTTGTAGAGCGGAACTGTTTTTCTCTTTCCTTTAATAAAAGGTATTGCTTCCAGACATATTCCAGCTCCATGGAGCTTTCTACCCCCAGTTTTTCATAAGCGTATTCCAGACAGCTGGTATTATTTACATACTTTATCTTTACCTTATTTAACAATCCAATCGCCCGTGCCAGTTTCTTTTCCGTCAGCACCATATTTTTCCGGTTCTGTCTGGACTCGTAAATAATGTAAGCTGCACTTACAACTCCCATAAGCACAGTCAAAAGAAAGGGAAGCTGCATGGCTGCTTCAAATACCTGGTCAAGCAATGCCAGCAAAATTAACAAGCTTACAACTAAAGCTGCTGCTGTTACAGCTAGTTTTTTTAAATTTTCCTGTTTTTCCACAATCTCATCCCGTTCATAGAGAAGGACACCCTTTTCTCCCTCCAGATGCCGCATATCATTCTTTATGACTGACTGATACTGCTCCTTTTCCTGCATTGCCTTTAGCTCCTGTGGCAGGCTCTCCTCATACAGCTCCATGCTGTTTCTATGCCGCTCAGAAAGCTTAATCTCCTGGTTTTTATATTTTTCTCTTTCTCCTTTAAAAAGCAGAATCTTCTCGGCTGCTTCAGTAAAGCTCTTTCTTTCTTCCTCCGGCACCATATCAATCCTCTGGATATCCGTCAGATAAGAGGTTACAGCCTCATATTCCACTCTTGCCTCCTGAAGCTGACGCCTTGCTTCCTCCTTGGCATCCTCATCTACTGCCAAAGGCTGTGCCACAGCTTCCTTAAAAAGCTTCTCCTCATCTACCGCTCTTGATGAAAAAAATTTCTGTTCCGGCGATAAAATTTTCTCTTCCTTTTGTTTTTTTCTAAAAAACCATGAAAATAAACCCATTTTTATCCAACTTTCTTTCTGTATTCCCGCTTCCATTCCTTTAAAATCTGGTTAAGCTCCTCATGATAATCAGCGGCATGACCCTGAAGCTTCTTCTCAATGGCTTCCTTCAGTCTTCGATAATCCGAGGTTTCCTTATAAGCCATCTTACTTTCCTCAAGCTCTGTCAAAAGTTCCTTTTCTTCCTCCTCGGATAATTCAAGTACAGGTATTCCTGCCATACTGCATGCCTGCACATAGGCCTTTAGGGATTCCCGGTTCTGGTTCCTTCCATAGGCCTGTAAAAAATACTGTGCTGCTTCCTCTAATGTTCCCGTGTACAGACAGGTAATACCAATATTATGATAAATGTCACCTGTCTCCTCCGGTGTAAGCTCCTTAAGCTGTCCCCCCAGAAGCTTCCGGTATTCCATCGCTGCCAGCGTATACCTCTTTTTCTTAAGCCATAAATCTGCCTTATACTTTTCACGCTGCAGCTCCGACATATGAGTCAAGCTGTCCATAACCACTATCAGTTCTTTAAGCTCCTCTTCCTGATAATAATCGGAACCGCATAGCACCGTCACTACCATGTCCTTGCAGCTGTTTCTACCAAGAACCAGATTCTTAAGCTTGTCGGCCAGAGCAGGAAGCTTGAGCTCCTCCTTTATCCAATTTGCCAGTCCCAGTGTGAAAAATCCCTGTGAAATAATATATATGTTATTATATATATAATAACACAATTCTTCTATACTATAAAGCTTTGTATCTGTTTCTTTTATATACCACGGATTCTCTGCTTTTTCACCACAGCATAAAATAATCCTTCCCAAGTCTTTACCTCCTTAGAGCTCAATTGTCTTTTCCCAGATTCTCTGGCTGGATGGACAGAATTCTCCAAAACCCAGATCCTTTATTCTGACAATGCAGGTTTTCTTATCGGTAAACATCAGCCGGAGGGATACCTTTGTCATCCTGGATGGCCGCTTCCACATGCCCTCCAACGCGATAATAAAAGTCTTTTCCTCTCCGCTTGGCAGATAGGACACCGTTACCGGTATTTCTTCCTCTTCCTCTAAAATCAGGCAGGCATTCTTTTTAACATCCTGCCATTTTTCAGATGCCTTCGCAAGATAAGCCCTGCATTCTTTCCCATCATGGTATATAGGAATTGAAATTTCACACTGGATACTGTCCTCTTCTAGAAGCAAAAAGCTTTCCATCATCTCAGGATTTTCCTGGCTTTTTGCAGAAATACAGGCTCCTTCACAATACAGACTCTCTCCAAGGAAGCCTCTTCTGCCCCGGCAAAGCTGATGTACCAGATTAAGCCTTTCTTCACCTGAAAAACCAGAGCCTGTCAGATAAAGTGTTCCTATCTCTGGCTTTACTACTTGTACAATTTCTTCCTTTTGCATAGGCTTGGCAAGCTTTTCCCTGGTTACTCCTGCTATCACCGGCCGCCGCTTTCTATCCAGAAGAATCCGCCGGAATAAAATTTCTCCACCGCTTCCATCTAAAAGACCTACCTCTCCGATCCAGAGTTCCTTCTTCTGGCTTAGTGCATAGCATAAAAAGCTGTGTCCATGACTTTCAACCTGCAGACGGTCTCCATCAATCCCCAGCTTCAAAAAGGCTCTTTTAAGCCTCTCCTCCAGCTTTTTAGAAGGGTTCTCCAGCGATACATTAAGATGCCGTATGAGGTCATTGGGAAATTCTGTTTTCAAGAAAAGCAAGGCTTTTTTTATAATTTTGGATAGCAGGTCCTCTACTGAAAACCTTACTCCATAGATGGTAATCTCCTCCGTTGTTTCCAAAAGCTCTAAGAAACCGGTTATAACAATACCCTCCTTCTGCTCCTTTTTCTCCAGTGCCCTTTCTCCAAAAATCCATTCCTTTTTATCCTCTTCGATAGCAATTAACAGGGGAAAATCCTCCAGAATCATCTTTATTTCGCTGCTCTGAGGCGGATAAGCACACAGCTGTATTTTATTTTCACGCAGATCCATTCCTGCATATATTGTTCTTTCCTCCACTGCCGCTATCTCCTCTCTTTACAGCTCAGTAAACAGCTTTTCTTTTCTATATTCCTGCAAAATATATTCCTCCATTAGCTCCTCTGCCGTCCCATCCTCTGCAAGCTGTCTTGCTGTCAGAATTGCTCCCAAAAGACCAAAGCTTGAATTTTCTAATTCCCGGCTCTCATCATTTTCTATCAGGGTGCAGCTTTCCGTAATAGCTTCCTCCTCTGTTCCCTGCTCCATTATATAATACTGCAGTACTTCATCCGGGAACAGCAAAAAATCTGCCACATAAATCCCATAACTCAATTCCGTCATAGGAATTACCTTAAACTCTGCCATATCTCCCAGCCGGTAAGAAAGACTGACTCTGCGTTCCGGAGCTGTCCGGTATTCAATATAGGTCCGGTTTGTATCCTTAAAGGCCTTAAAAAACGGAAATATTCTGTTCCTTTGTAGAAAATACAGCAAAAGCTCTTCTACCCGTTTGTTCTCCTTTGCAGAAAGCTCCTTTTTTCCGCTCTTTTCCTTCAGAAATGCTAAGGCCATAATCTGACTGAATTCCCTGTCAAGCTCTGCTGGAAGGAAACCAAAGAATTCTTCCGCAAGACTGCTTTCCTTTACAAAATAACGATAGGAATAATAATTAAGATACGCCCTGTTAATACTCAAGTCTTTCTTTTTCCGATAATAAGAAGCAAAAATTTTAGAATGGTTTCTAATATACCCTTCTGTAAACAAAAGCTGTACTAAAATTCTCTCCTCTAATGGCCAGGTCTCTACGGCATTTTCCCGTGCCACCTCCCAGATTCGTGCCATCTGTCCTAATAATCCCTCATAAAAAAGAACAAGATAGATAAGAGTTCCCTGACTGTATCTTCTGCTTTCCAAAAGATAGCTGCAGATAGAAAGAAGTACCTCATCCTTTCCATTTGTTGTTTCCAAAAGCCGGGTAGCCAGACGCAAAAGCCGGTTATATGGCACTCCCTGATATCCCCAGCTTTGTATCAGCTCATAAGCCCTGTCATTTAAGCCTTGTAAAATGCAGTAGTCTATCAGCTTCGGACGTTCTTTTTCTTCCACCAGCTCTGGTGAAAATAGCAGCAGCTGCTCCCGTAAAAGTTCCTCCTCCATCTTATCAAAATATTGATGAATTAAGGCAAGCCGGCACTCTGCCTCATATTCCTTTAAAAGTCCCGGAATATTCAAAACCCTTCTTCTGATTTCATTTGCATTTTCATCAAACTTCTGATACTTTTCTATCTTCTCATACCGGTTCAGCAAAAGATGCAGATTCTCGCCATCCACCCGGAAGCACTCCTCATACCAGGAAGACAAATCCAGATAATTTTCTCTCCTGTATTCAATCGAAGACCCATATCTTGCCCCATCTTTATCTACAAAAGAAATCCTTGCATTCTCTGTAAACACATAGATGTCAGCCCTGCCCTTTTCCAAAGGATAATATTCCTCAGACACAAGCTCCTTATGCTGTACATATACACCTGTAATATTCGGATTATCACAGGAAAGCTCCTCACGGAATAAAAACCTGGACAGCTTTTTTAAATAAAAATCATTCATCATTTCCGGCTTTAAAACCTCAGGATATATAACTGCTAGCAAATGATTCAATGCTCCTTCAGAAAGCCGCTTCAAAGCAAACTGTTCTATCAGTCCCAGGAAATTCAGATAGATGTCCTCTTCCTCTCTTTTGTGCCTGATAATATAAGAAAACAAAAGCTCCTTTGCACTGTCCGGGAGCAGGCTGTCATAGCTAAAATAAGTAAGCACCTGTTTTGGTATTCTAAAGTCGAATCCTTCATCCGCAGAGCATAAATATGCCTCATACAATCCCTGAAGCCTTAGCTGCATCAAAATTCCCTTTTCATACCATGGAAAATACCGGCTTCCCAGACAATTATTTTTAATCATAACTGCGTTAATTGCATACAAAACCTGTTCGGATGGTTCCTGCTTATAGAGCTCCTTTAGCCCGTCCAGGGCATGCAGACAATTTTCCTCATTGGCTGCCAGGAAAACATATCTTTCCTTAACCTCTGGTGATAAAAGATTCATCCGGCTTCCCCAATTAAGAGCACTGATTAAAGAACTGTTAAGCTGCTTTAACAGAGCGGGCTTTTCATTTAATGCCTCTAAAAGCTCAATGTGTAAAAGAGTACTCGGATGATGCTTTTGATTATACTGCTCTATCTGTTCAAAGCATTTTCTGGCGTCCCAGCAAAGTGTCGCCTTTACCTGTAAAAGCAGCCACAAAAGCCACATATTATCCGGCTCTTTTTCCCAAAGCCCTAAAAGTCTCCCGACATAGCCCTTCTTTTCCTCCATATTCTCACAGGCAAGATACCAAAGCCATGCTTCACAGCCCTTCTGGAGCCTGTCCTCCGGATGCATATCCTTTAAAAGCTCCTGTGCCAGAGCCCCCTGGTTATTCAAAATCATAAAATAGATTTCCAGATACTGTTCTATTATCTCAGGAAATACATTCTGATTTTCCCGGCGAAGCCTGAGCCCTTCCTTTGCATAGCTGCTTTTCTCCAAAAGTCCGCATCTGTACTGGAAATAGGTATTCATAAGCCAAAGCTTTACTTCCTTTTGCTTTCTTCGCCGTTCCTTTTCCTCTCTTCGGCTTACACAGACAGCACAAACCTCTATTGTGAGAAGCTGATGGATGGTCTTAATATATAAACGTCCGTAATTCTTTCCATCATGCAGCTTTTCTTTTCTAACCAGAAATTCCAGCATGTATTCATCCCCAATGAAGCTATCACTCCAGATGACCTTATGCTCCGGCTGTAAAAATTCTGCATCTGACCATACCTCAACTTTTAAATATCCCCAGTTATCTTTTTTTATCATCAAAGACTCTGCAAAGCTTTCCGTTACCTCATCATAATAAAAGGAGGATACATCGGTACTCAGCTGGATTTTCCATTTTTTACTGCCATCTATTAAAAACTCCTCCAGCTCCTGGCTGGCTGGTCCTCCTCCGCTTCTTCTGGCATACAAAAGCTTATACTGCTCTACTGCCGCCGCCCAGTCATCCCTTGCTAAATTTGCCAGACGAAAAAGATTCCCTGCCTTTTTTTTCTGCTCATTCTCTTTTATCGTAAGCTCTACACTAATTCTATATTCACCACAGCTGGTAACCAGATAAATTTCTCCCCGCAGATGCTCCTCTGCCTTCCTATCCATTGTACGAAGCTCATAATCAATCAGAGCCTCTGTACCAAAAAAGGCCGTAGCTTCCAAATGGATAAAAGGGGCTGTTGCATACAAAACCCCCTTCATTCTTCTGTTATCGAAATTACGGATAAACAGTGTGCCTTTAGCACTGCCTCCCTCCTGTGCTTCCTTTTGTATTGCCTCCTCCTGCAGAATCAGCACTGCAGGGGTATATTCAAATTCTTCTCTCGCCAGCTGGTAAATTTTCTTTTTCATCGGTGCCTCTCAAGTAAATATTTGCATTTTTCCCAAAATGCCTTATAATAGTAAATTATACCACTGATTTTGACCTTTGTACAACGTTTTCAGAAAGGATTTTAAAATATGATTAAGCATAAGGAGCATTTTCACGGAAGTGATTTAGAAAAAATAGAAAATATTTATGGCATAAAAAAAGAGGACATTACCAGCTTTTCCGCTAACGTAAACCCCCTTGGGGTTTCTTTCCGCCTGCGGGAAACTCTGGCCTCCCGTATTGATGCCATTACCTCTTACCCGGATCGGGAATACACAAGTCTCAGAAAGGCCATTGCCTCCTATATCCACTCTGACCCGGAATATATTCTGGTCGGTAATGGTTCTACCGAGCTGATTTCTATTATGATTCAGCTTCAGAAGCCGAAAAAGGCCCTGATTATTGGCCCGACCTACTCAGAATATGAACGTGAGGTTTCCTTAGAAGGTGGACGTTCCCTGTACTTTAGCCTCAAAGAAGAGGATAACTTTGAGTTAAATCTCCAGGCCTTGTCAGAAGAACTGCAAAAGGACATTGACCTTTTAATTATCTGCAATCCGAACAATCCAACCTCTACTGCCATCCCCCGCAACAAAATGCGTCAGATTCTGGATATCTGTAAGGAACGCGATATCTTTGTTATGGTGGACGAAACCTATGTGGAGTTTGCAGAACAGATGGAGGAGATAACCTCGGTTCCACTGACGGAATATTACAACAATATTATTATCCTACGCGGCATTTCCAAGTTTTTTGCTGCTCCAGGGCTCCGCCTGGGCTATGCTGTCTTTTGCAATACTGATTTGATAAAGGAAATCAACCAGAAGAAGAATCCGTGGACCATTAACAGCCTGGCTGCTATTGCCGGTGAAATTATGTTTTCCGATGAAGAATATAAGAAAGCGACCCGCCAGCTGATTTCCAGCGAACGGATTCGTATCTGTGACGAACTGTCCAAACTTCCGGAATATAAGGTCTATCCACCTACTGCCAATTTTGTACTTGTCCGTATTGAAAAAGAAGGACTTACCTCAGAAGAGCTCTTTGATATGGCAATCCGCCGCGGCCTTATGATCCGCGACTGCTCTACCTTCCCATTCTTAGACAACCGCTACATCCGCTTCTGTTTTATGAGCCCGGAAAAGAATGATGAGCTTCTGGATGTATTGAAGGCGGCTGTCCAATAAGAGCTTGCTAACAACTGACGGTGTATCAGAAAATAAATCCATTTATTTCGCTCGTAAAAAACGGAATTTTGGGAAACCAGCTTTTAAAGATGTTTTTATCTGTAGCTTCGGAAGAACGTGGAGAGTCCCTCCAGAGTTTTCATAAGTACCGGTATCTCATCCTCTGACAGCTGTCCCATCACAGCGTTTGTCATCTGCCGGTGGAAATCAGCATGATGAAAATACGCCCTTTCTCCCTTTGGAGTCAGGCGGATATAGACAACGCGGCGATCCTCTTCGCTGCGTTCTCTTATCACATAGCGTTTTTTTACCAGACTGTTCATGGAGGTCGTCAGGGAACCGGCTGTGATATTGAGCTGCTTCGCGATAGCAGACATGGTACGGTCTCCTGAAGTTCCTACAGCCTCTATGATATGCATATCGTTATTTGTAATATCCTTAAATTCCTCTGTAATAATGGCTTTCTCTTCCAGCTCCCAGATTTCATGAAACAGATGAACCAGAATGTCATTAATCGTCTTATAGGTATCCACTTGCTTCCTCCTTTGAAAGAATTTTAATACCTTCTACCATTATACACATTATTTAGAGAAAAATAAAGAATCAATCACTTCTTTTACAGATTCTATCCTTTCTGCCTTCCATGCCCTTGCTCCGCAAAACAAAAGGGCATTTTCAATATCCCCTCTGGCTGCATTCATTAAAGCCTGCGTAATACAATAGGGTGTTTCAGCAGGGTTACAGGTCTTAAGGCAGTCATAGCAGCGTTTTGGCGGTATTCTTTTCTCTTGATATACCCTGTCAATAAAAGGATTTTTTATCGCACGTCCCGGCATGCCGACTGGGCTTTTCACCAGCACAATATCCTCTTTTTCTGCTTTTAGGTAGCTTTCCTTGTAACGGATATCCGCATCACATTCCTCTGTTGTCACAAAGCGGCTTGCCACCTGCACACCGTCTGCTCCAAGCTCCAGAGCCCGTTCCACAGCCTCTTTGCTGTCAATGCCTCCTGCCAGTACTACTGGAATTTTTCGTTTATATTTTTCTTCATACTCCTGCACAATCAGAAATATAGAAAGGACTTCCTTTTCATAGCTTTCCCGGCACTTTTCATAAGCAGAAAGCTCCTCCAGAGAAAAGCCCAGATGTCCTCCGGCCTGCGGCCCTTCTACTATCAAAAGGTCTGCAGTACGGTTATATTTTTTACCCCAGAGCTTTAAAAGCACTCCGGCTGCCTTTGCTGATGATACAATCGGTGCAATTTTAGCCTTCTCCACAGGAACATATTCTGGTAAAGAAACAGGAAGTCCTGCCCCGGAAATAATCAAATCTGCACCAGCCTCCACAGCCGCCTCTACATGTTCCTTATAATGATTCATGGCAACCATGACATTAAATCCAATTACTCCCTCTGGAGCCATCCTCCTGGCTTTTTCATATTCCTTTTTTATAGCTCTTAGATTGGCTTCCAGCAGATTCTCTTCAAAATCTGGCTCACGAAAGCCTGGCTGAGCTGCGGAAATGATACCAACAGCTCCTTCCTTTGCTACCGCTCCTGCCAGTGATCCAAGACTGATGCCGATACCCATACCGCCCTGTATTAACGGTATTTTAGCTTCCTTTTCTCCAATTTGCAGAGGTTTATAATCCATATTTTTCCTCTCTCTCTAAAATTTCCGAAATCTCTGATATCGCTTTTCACAAAGCTCTTCCTCCGAAAGCTCCCCTGAAGCTTTCAAAAACCGACAGATTCCTGTCCTAAGCTCCACACAGACCTCTTCCATAGTCTCTGTAGTCAGCTGTTCCGGCTCTGCAATGACCTGTTCAATCATCCCAGCAGCCTTTAAATCCTGGGCTGTCATTTTCATTACCTCAGCAGCTTCCTTTGCCCGTTTACTGTCCTTCCACAAAATCGTAGCAAAGCCCTCAGGAGAAAGAATGGAATATACTGAGTTTTCCAGCATCCAGACCTCATCTGCTACGGCAAGAGCCAATGCTCCGCCGCTGCCGCCTTCTCCAATCACAATAGATAATACAGGCACCCTTAAGCCTGCCATTTCAAAAAGATTTCTTGCAATAGCCTCGCCCTGTCCTCTCTCTTCTGCCTCAAGACCACAAAAGGCTCCCGGCGTATCTACAAAGCAAATCACAGGCCGCTGAAACTTCTCCGCCTGCTTCATCAGCCGCAAGGCCTTCCGGTACCCCTCCGGTGAGGGCATACCAAAATTGTGTGCAATATTTTCCTTCGTTGTTTTTCCCTTTTCCTGAAAAATTACCGTCACCGGCTGTCCCTCAAAGAGTCCTACACCACCTAAGATTGCCCTGTCATCCCTAAATAGACGGTCTCCATGAAGCTCTATAAATTCTGAAAACAGTCGCTTTCGGTAATCACTTCCCACCGGACGGTCAGAGCGTCTTGAAAGGGCTACTCTATCCCAGGCAGACAGCTCTTGCCTTTCCTCTCCTGCCGCCTTTTTCTGGTAAGAAACCGCCTTTTTTCTATCCTTTGCCTCCTTTTTCTCATGCAGCATAAGAAGACGGGACAGCACTGCCTTTTGCTCCCTCCGCTCTACCAGACGGTCAACAAAACCATGCTCTAAAAGAAATTCTGCTGTCTGAAAGCCCTTTGGAAGCTTCTGTCCGATGGTCTGCTCAATTACCCGGGGTCCGGCAAATCCAATTAAGGCTCCCGGCTCTGCCAAAATCACATCCCCCAGCATAGCAAAGCTAGCTGTCACACCACCGGTTGTCGGATTCGTTAATACAGAAATATAGAGAAGTCCCGCATCACTGTGCCGTTTCAAGGCTGCGGCTGTCTTTGCCATCTGCATAAGCGAGGTCATTCCCTCCTGCATTCTGGCACCACCGGAGCAGGCAAAAATAATCAGCGGCAGACGCTCCTTTGTTGCCCGCTCAATCGTCCTGGTTATTTTTTCACCAACTACGCCTCCCATGCTTGCCATAATAAAACGGCTGTCGCAGACAGCAACTGCGGCCTTTCTTCCTTCGATTGCCAGCCTGCCACATAAAACAGCCTCCTCAAGCCCTGTCTTTTCCTGTGCTTTTTTTATCTTTTCCTCATAGCCCTTATAATTTAACGGATTCTTCGTCTCAAGCCCCTGGCTCCATTCCTCAAAGCTTCTCTCATCTGCTAAAAGCTCCACCCGTGTTCTCGCATGAATACGGAAATAAGTTCCACAGCTCGGGCAGATATAGTCATTTCTTTTTACCTCTTCCGTAAAAATCGCCTTTTTGCAGACATTACATTTCTTTAAAAGTCCCTCCGGCACCTCCGGTGCCTTCTCCAGAGTCTTTTCCTCCTCTTTGTTAAATGCACTTCGGGTCTTTTTAAACATATTTTTCAGCTGCAACCTCTATTACCTCCCAAAGCAAGGCTCTGTTTCCAATGAAGCCCTTTCCATTTTTTCAATAAAATCAATATCAATATCGCCGGATATATACAGAGGATGATTCATAATCTCATACTGGTAATCCACATTGGTATCAATACCCTCGATAATAACCTCTCCCAGAGCACTGCACATTTTTGCAATAGCTTCCTTCCTGTCCTTTCCATAGACAATCAGCTTTGCCAGCATGGAATCATAGTAGGCCGGTACCTGGTAGCCACTGTAAATTGCCGTATCAATCCGCACACCCTCGCCGCCGGGAAGGTACATTCCGGTAATTCTTCCTGGAGAAGGACGGAAATTCTGTGCCGGATTTTCAGCATTAATCCGACATTCTATTGCATGTCCCTTAAAATGAATGTCCTCTTGGGAAAAGGAGAGTGGAAGCCTGGAAGCAATCCTTAACTGCTCCTTTATCAAATCAATCCCCGTCACCCATTCCGTTACCGGATGCTCTACCTGAATCCGGGTATTCATCTCCATAAAATAAAAGCTTCCATCCTTTTCTAAAAGAAATTCTATGGTTCCCGCATTTTCGTAGCCTGCTGCCTTTGCTGCCCGGACAGCAGCCTCTCCCATCTGCTTTCGTAGCTGGTCCGAAATTGCCTCTGAGGGTGATTCCTCTACCAGCTTCTGGTGATTTCTCTGAATGGAGCAGTCTCTCTCTCCCAGATGAACTACATTACCATAATGGTCTGCCAGTATCTGGAATTCGATATGTCTTGGATGCTCCACCAGATGTTCCACATACATAGTGCCATCGCCAAAGGCTGCCTTGGCCTCTTTCTGTGCTGTCTGAAAGCTTTTTTCAAATTCCTCCGGTTTTTTTGCCGCCCGCATGCCCTTGCCGCCACCGCCCAGAGCTGCTTTTATCATAACCGGATAGCCAGCCTCCTTTGCAGCCTCTTTGCCTGCTTCTACATCCCAAACAGCCTCTTTCCCTCCTGGAATTACTGGTACTCCGGCATTTATCATCGTATTTCTTGCCTCGGCCTTATTTCCCATTCGCTCAATGACAGCGGAGGATGGTCCGATAAAGGTAATGTTACACTGCTCACAAAGAGCTGCAAATCTTGCATTTTCCGATAAAAATCCAAAGCCGGGATGAATGGCATCTGCTCCAGATACTAAAGTCGCACTGATAATCTGCTCCATATTCAGATAGCTCTGGGCCGAAGGTGCCGGTCCGATGCAGACTGCCTCATCTGCCAGCTGGGTATGAAGTGCCTCCCTGTCCACTTCCGAATGAACTGCAACTGTTTCAATTCCCATTTCTCTGCAAGCCCGGATAATCCGCACTGCAATTTCTCCTCTGTTCGCAATCAATACCTTTTTTATCACTGTTCTCACCTATCCGATCATAAAGGTCAGCTCTGCACTGGCAACTGTCCTTCCATCTACGGACGCTATTGCCTCGCCAACACCAACCGGTCCCTTTTCCCTTATAATCCGGGTCTCAAGCCTAAGCTTGTCACCCGGTACTACCTTGCCGCGAAATCTGCACTTTTCAATTCCACCAAAGTAGGCAATCTTTCCTTTCTTTTCTGCCTGACTCAAAATAGCTACCGCCCCTGTCTGGGCCAGTGCCTCAATAATCAGAACTCCCGGCATGACCGGCTCCTGCGGAAAATGCCCTCTGAAAAAGTCCTCCCGGAAGGTGACACATTTATAGGCAATGGCATACTCTCCCGGCACATAATCCTCTATCGCATCCACCAGTAAAAAGGGATGCCGGTGAGGGAGAATTTCTTCTATTTCCTTAACTGTCAATGCATTCATGTTTTCTTCCTTTCTCTATACAATCCTAAACAAGGGCTGTCCATACTCTACCATTTGGCCATTTTCGACCAAAATCTCCGCTACCGTGCCATCATACTCTGATTCAATTTCATTCATCAGCTTCATAGCCTCAACAATCGCCAGCACCTGTCCCTTTTTCACTACATCTCCAGTCTTTACAAAGGCCTCGGCATCCTCTGCCGGAGCTGCATAAAAGGTCCCCACTAGCGGTGAGCTGATTAGCTTTTCTTCTGCAGTTGTCTCCCTCACAGATACAGCCTGTACGGTAACTCTTGTATCCATTTCCGGCTGAAGTGCCTCTGCTTTTGTCACCGTGGTCTGCTTTTTTAAGGACAACCGTACACCATTTTCCTCATACCGGAAGCCGGTCAGCTTTGATGCTGAAACAGCCTCCACCAGCTCTAAGATTTCTTTTATCTCCATGCCTATCTACCCTTCATACTTTTTTACTAGCAAAGCTGCATTGTGACCTCCAAAGCCCAGAGAATTACTGATGGCACATTTTATCTGCCTCTCAAGAGGTGCCCCTAGCACATAATTGAGGTCGCATTCCTCTTCGGTTTCTCTGGTTCCCATCGTCTGATGAATAAAGCCCTCCTCTAGGGATTTCACACATACAATAAGCTCTATTGCTCCAGTTGCTCCTAAAAGATGGCCTGTCATGGACTTGGTAGAGTTAACAGCCACCTTGTCTGCTGCCGCTCCCAGTGCCGCCCGGATAGCTCTCGTTTCATACAAATCATTGTGACGTGTACTGGTGCCGTGAGCGTTAATATAATCAATTTCTTCCGGAGAAACCTTTGCTTCCTCCATTGCCAGGGTCATAGCCCTTGCTGCACTCTCTCCATCCTCTGCCGGTGAGGTAATATGGTAGGCATCTGCTGTTGATCCATAGCCTGCCAGCTCTGCATAGATTCTGGCTCCCCGGCGTTTTGCATGCTCTAACTCCTCCAGTACGACAATACCTGCTCCTTCTCCCAGCACAAAGCCGCTTCTGTCCTTATCAAAAGGAATGGATGCCCGAAGAGGGTCTGTCACTGTTGTCAGAGCCGTTAATGCCGTAAAGCCTGCGATTCCCGTCGGACAGATACAGCTTTCACAGCCGCCTGCCAGCATAACATCCGCATCTCCATGCTGGATTGCCCGGAGGGCATCTCCTATGGAGTTAGAGCCTGTTGCACAGGCTGTGACCACATTGGTGCATTTTCCCTTCAGTCCCAGCCGAATTGAAATATTTCCTGCCGCCATATTGGAAATCATCAGTGGAACCATCAAGGGATTCACTCTGGCAGGCCCTTTTTCTAAAATCTTTTTATATTCCCTCTCAATTATCTCCAGGCTTCCGATGCCGGAACCAACAATAACGCCAATCCGGTAAGGATCCTCTGCCTCCATAGAAAGCTCCGCATCTGAAAAAGCCTCAACTGCCGCAGCTACGCCAAACTGTGAAAAACGTTCCATCCGTTTTGCTGCCTTAAAGTCCATCAGGTTCTCTGTCGAAAAGTCCTTTACCTCTGCCGCCAGCTTCACCTTATACTCTGTTGTATCAAAACGGGTAATTTCACCGATTCCCACCTTTCCAGAACGGATTCCTGCCCAGAAATCTGCCACGGTATTTCCGATAGGTGTCACCGCACCAAGTCCTGTTATCACAACTCGCCTCTTCATAAAAACCCTCCTAACTACATCACCATTCCACCGTCTACATGAATCACCTGTCCGGTAATATAAGCGGCTCCTCCCGATGACAAAAAGGCCACAACCTTTGCCACATCCTCCGGCCTTCCAAAGCTGCCCAGCGGAATCTGGGCTGCCGCTGCCTGCTTTACCTCGTCAGAAAGCACCTGGGTCATTTCGGTTTCAATAAAGCCCGGTGCAATAGCATTCACCGTAATTCCACGGCTTCCCAGCTCCTTTGCCGCACTTTTTGTAAGTCCGATCATTCCCGCCTTAGAGGCTGCATAATTTACCTGTCCTGCATTGCCTGCCACACCTACTACAGAAGCCATGTTAATAATTCTTCCATCCCGCTGCTTCATCATCTGCCGTGCTGCAAATCGCATACAGTGAAAGGCTCCTTTTAAATTTACATCCAGCACAGCATCAAAGTCCTCTTCGCTCATCCGCATCAAAAGACCGTCTCTGGTAATGCCCGCATTATTTACTAAAATATCTATTCTTCCAAAATCCTCTATTATTTTTTTAATAAATGTCTCACACTCTGAAAAGGAAGCAACATTACACCGGTACAGGCTGGCTCGGCCGCCTTTTTTTTCTATCTCTTCCTTTACCTCAATAGCCTTTTCTTCGGAGCCGTTGTAGTTAATCACTACAAAAGCCCCCTGCCCGGCCAGCTCCACTGCAACCGCTCTTCCAATTCCTCTGGACGCTCCGGTCACTACAGCAATCTTATTCTTTAACATATAAAAGCTCCTTCCATGTACCAATATTGATAACTTTTGCCTCTGGGGCAATCTTCTTTAAAAATCCTCTTAATGTCTGTCCCGGTCCAATTTCTATAAAGGTGGTAATTCCATTTTTAAGCATAACCTCCATACTCTGCTGCCAGCGTACGCCAGAAGCCACCTGCTTTTTTAGAAGCTCCTTTGTTTTTCCGATCTCTGTTACATATTCTGCAGTCACATTTGTCACATAAGGAAGTGTAAGCTTTGTAAAGATAAGCTTAGAAAGCTCCTTTTCGAGCTTTTCCCCCGCTGCCTCTAACAGCGGAGAATGAAAGGGCCCACTCACATTCAAATCAACAGCCCTTTTTGCTCCCCGGCTTAAAAGCTCTTCCTTAGCCGCTTTGACTGCCTTCGTCCTTCCGGTAATCACCAACTGGCCAGGACAGTTGTAGTTTGCTACATACACATCCGGGATTCCCTGAATACCAGCTTCTACCTCTTCGGCAGTCATGCCAAGAATTGCTGCCATAGCTCCTTCTTTCGCCGGTACTGCCTCCTGCATATAAATTCCCCGTTTTCTTACAGCATAAATGGCCTCCCTTGCACTCATGCCGCCTGCTGCCACAATAGCACAGTATTCTCCCAGACTTAAGCCTGCTGTCACATCTGCTGAAAATCCTGCCTCTTTTACCGCTGAAAGCATAGCAAGACAGGTCGTTACCAGGGCAGCCTGGGTAAATTCTGTCTTATCAAGCTGTTCATTTTTTTCAAAGCAAAGTGCCTTCATATCCATGGAAAGCACCTCAGAGGCCTCCTCAAAAATTTCTCTTGCTACCTGGCTGTTTTCATAAAAATCCTTTCCCATACCGGCCCTTTGCACACCCTGACCCGGGAAAATAAATGCTGTTTTATTCATAAAATCCTGCTTTCTTAATCAAATCGTCGGTTTCCTTAACAAGCTTTTCCATCAGCTCTCTGCAGGTAAGCTCCTCTGACACCATAGCCGCACACTGACCAGCCATTACACTTCCATTTATTACATCACCTTCTACAACAGCCTTTCTCAAAGCTCCCAGTGTCAGCTTTTCCAGCTCCTCAAAGGAAGCTCCATCCTTTTCCAGCTCCAGATACTGTCTTACCATCTGGTTTCTAAGAACCCGAATCGGATGTCCGGTGCTTCGTCCTGTAACTCTGGAATCAATATCCCTTGCCTTCAAAATACTATTTTTATAGTTTTGATGTACCACAGCTTCCTTTGCCACTGCAAAACGAGTCCCCAGCTGTACGCCCTCTGCTCCCAGGATAAAGGCCGCCGCAACACCTCTTCCATCTGCAATACCGCCCGCTGCAATAACAGGAAGCCCCACGGCATCTGCCACCTGCGGTACCAGAACCATCGTCGTGCTCTCGCCGATATGACCGCCTGCCTCACAGCCTTCGGCTACTACTGCATCAGCACCACAACGCTCCATCCGTTTTGCCAGTGCCACAGAAGCAACCACAGGAATTACCTTTACACCAGCTTCCTTCCATAGCTTCATGTATTTTTCCGGATTGCCTGCTCCCGTCGTTACTACCCTTACGCCCTCCTCTGCTATGACCCTTGCCACTTCGTCTGCATAAGGGCTCATCAGCATGATATTGACACCAAAGGGCTTATCTGTCTGCTCCTTTACTTTACGAATCTGCCCCCGCACCCATTCAGCCGGAGCACTGGCAGCTCCGATAAGTCCAAGGCCTCCAGCCTCAGAGACTGCAGTAGCCAGCTGACTTTCTGCTACCCAGGCCATACCACCCTGAATAATCGGATATTCGATTCCTAATAATTCACTTAATCTGGTTCTCATGCACCTCGTCCTTCCTTAGTCCTGCTCCAGATATTCTACAACTGCACCTACGGTAGTCAGCTTCTCTAGCTCCTCCGTAGGAATTTCCTTTCCAAATTCCTCCTCAAAGGACATGACCATTTCAAATAAGTCCAGAGAATCTGCACCTAAATCCTCCTTAAAAGAGGTTTCCATAGCTAATGTGTCCCTTTCACAGCCTAATTCCTTTGCTACAATTTCCTTTACCTTTTCAAACATATCTTTAATCTCCTTTTTTATTAAATACTATGTAATCCGGAAATCTCCGGCAATTACCACATTTTCTACCACTTTATCAAAGATGCTCCCCAGGAAAGACCGGCTCCAAAGCCTGCGAGTATAAGATGATTTCCTCTTCTAAGTCTTCCTGACCGGTTTAATTCATCCAGTAAAATAGGGATACTAGCTGCTGAGGTGTTCCCGTATTCCGAAAGGTTCATCGGGAACCGTTCTGCCTCCACCGAAAGTCGTTTTGCCACTGCCGCAACAATCCTCTCATTTGCTTGATGTAAAAGAAAGAACCGGATATCCTCTTTTTTAAGCTGGCTTTTTTCCAAAACCTCTGCAATGGCCTCTGGTACTCGTCGGACGGCAAATTCAAATACTCTGCGTCCATCCATTTTTATCGTAAGCTCCGGTTCCCGGCAGGTAAGAGCTTTACTGCTTTCCCCATCAGAATAGGCACACATCGGAAGAAGCTCTCCTCCTTCTGCCTTCAGCACTACCGCTCCAGCCCCATCTCCAAAGAGAATACAGGTGCCTCTGTCTGTCCAGTCCACCCGGCTTGACAGCTTCTCTGCACCAATTAAAAGAATTTTTCTATAAATACCTGCAGCTATATAGGCCTGGGCTGTCTGATAGGCAAATAGAAATCCTGTACAGGCCGCATTGATATCAAAGCAGACCGCCTTTTTAGCACCGATTTCTTTTTGCACTTCACAGGCCACACTGGGAAGCACTGCCTCGGCTGAAAAGGTTGCCACGATAATCAGCTCCAGCTTTGCTACCTCTACTGCCGCATTTTCAAGAGCCCTCTTTCCTGCCTCTGCTGCCATAAAGGCGACTGTCTCTGCCCTGGCAATGTGCCGCCGTACAATTCCTGTCCTCTCCCGAATCCATGCATCACTTGTATCTACCATACCCGAAAACTCTTCGTTATCCATACAATACTCTGGTATAAAAGAGCCCGTTCCACAGATTCTTCCTGTCATGTCTGAACCTCATTTCTCAAAATCATTTCTTTTTATTTTGAATTTTTAATATTTTTATTTAAAAATAATTTGACTTTCAAAGTATATTACAAAAAAGCAAGGGTGTCAAGGGGAAATATTAAAATTTCCTCTTTCACCCTAAAATCTTTTACCTTACTCCAAGCTGCCAAAAAGCCACTGCACTGGCGGCTGCAACGTTTAAAGAATCTACCCCGTGGGACATAGGAATACACACCGTATAGTCACAGGCGGTAAAAGCTGCCCCTCTGTTAGCCGGGCATATACATCTAATTCCGGTGCTTCAAAATCAGTTATTTCAATGATATTTGGCATATTTTATCTCCTTCCGATACTGTCTCGGACTTACTCCTTTACACTTTGCAAATACCTTAGAATAATAATTCGGGTCCAAAAAGCCTGCACTGGCAGCTGCTTCCGTAATAGAGCATTCCAAATTTCCTAGGGCTTCCAGGCTCCGCTCAATGCGGTATTCCTGTAAAAAGCCAAACAGCGACATATTCATATATCGTTTAAAGAGGCGGCTGCACTCGCTTTCGCACAGGTGGATGTGCCTGGAAATGTCAGCCAGAGAAATCTTATTTTGATAGTTCTGTTCAATATAGTCCATGATTTTCCGGATTCTTTCATGTTCTGTCCTGTCATGTGCCGTATAATCAGTTCCCGAACGGCTGCTTTTTAAAAGAAGCTTCCAAAAGGACCGAAGCTCTTCAACAATATCAAGCTCATAAGCATCCGGTTTTTCTTCATCCAGGCGAATAATTTCTCGAAGCATCTGCCCTGCCTTATCCCCCTCCTCCCACTGTGCTTCAAAATGAATTCCCGCCAGAGAAAAATCCCGGGTAATCGGCTCCACGTACTTCTGACAAATCCGACTCTGACGAAAACCATAAATAAGCTTGGGATCAAAGGTTATGGAAATATAAGAGCAATCTCTGTTTTCGTACATAAAGCCGGCATGTAGAGCATTTGCATTTCCAAAGAGAACATCGCCTTCCTTTAAATGGAAGCTGTATTGATTCACCTTATATACCATCTGTCCCCTCTCCACAAGGGTAAGCTCTATCTCCGGATGCCAGTGCCAGAAAAAGGAGCCGGACTCATAGCCGGACAGACTTTCATAGCTCACCAGAAACGGAAATTCATCGCTTCCATGCTTTTTTAATTCCTTCTGAAACTGATTTGTAACAATCTGCATCCTTCTCCTCCAAAATCAACAATTTCCCTTTATTTTTTTCTATTTTACCACTTTTCAGTTGAAAAACGCAATATTTTCCTTTTTATACGCTGAATAATCAAGGTTTTTTCCCTGATAAAGCGATATAATGATTAATATAAGCAAATAAATGTATTGGGAGGTAAAAAATGAACACACCAGATTGTACCGTATTAGAAAAAATTTATGGAGAAAGCAAAATCAGTTCCGGACGCTTCCATGTACTGGCTGACCAGCTTGCAAAAAAGTACCAGCACGATTCTGCCGAATTCTTTACCGCACCGGGCAGAACAGAAATCATCGGTAATCACACCGACCACAACGGCGGCAAGGTTATCGCCGGAAGCATCACATTGGATACCATAGGTGCTGCTGCAAAAAATAATACTAATGTGATACATATTACCAGTGAGGGCTACGACAGAGAAATCCTAATTGACTTATCTCAGCTTTCCTCTGTCCCGAAAAATCAGGGTACCGAGTCTCTGGTTGCAGGTATGATGGAAGCCATTCAGAAATTCGGTTTTAGGACTGCCGGCTTTGATGCCTGTGTATCTACCACGGTTATCCGTGCTGCAGGTGTCAGCTCCTCTGCTTCCTTCGAGATGCTTATCTGCTCTATCGTAAATTACCTTTTCAATGATAATGCCATGACCTATGTAGATTTTGCTAAAATCGGCCAGTATGCAGAAAACGTATACTGGGAAAAATCCTCTGGTTTGATGGACCAGCTTGCCTGTGCTGTTGGCGGCACCATTCTTCTGGATTTTTCCGATGCCAAAAATCCAAAATATGAAAAGGTTGATTTTTCCTTCCATGATATCGGCTATGAGCTAGTTATCGTAAACACCGGCAAGGGACATGCTGATTTAAGCCAGGAGTATTCGGAGATTCCATCCGAAATGAAGGAGGCTGCGAAAGCTGCTGGTGCCAGTCTGTTATGCGAGACTAAGCTGGAAGCCCTTTTATCCCATATAGGCGATATTGAAAATGACCGTGCTGTTTTGAGAGCCCTTCATTTCTTTACCGAAACAAAACGTGTTGAGGATGCTGCCAAGGCCATGGAAGAAAGAAATGCTGAAAGCTTATTAAAGCTGATTCAGGCCTCTGGTACCTCCTCCTGGGAGTGGCTGCAGAACTGCTACACCAACCAAAATCCACAGGAGCAGAAGATTACCTTGGCTCTTGCCCTGACCCAGCTTTTCCTGGATAAGAACGGCCGCGGTATCTGCCGTGTCCATGGCGGCGGCTTTGCCGGTGTAATTGCCTGTATCCTGCCGAAGACAGACGCTGACAGCTATGTTTCCTACATTTCCAAATATTTTGGTGAAGAAAATGTTTATCCTATGAATGTCCGCCCTGTCGGAGCCATTCATATTTCTTAAGAACCTACGGGAGCAGGCCCTATAAGTCTGCTCCCTTTCTTTTTATACTTATAGTATTTTTCTATAATCTCCTTTTAAAACATAATGATTATGAATTTGTTCTTTTCTCCAAACTATGCTAAAATATTGGAAAAGAGGAGGTATTATTATGTCAAACTATGTAGAAATGTGGAAATCTTTAGGAATGGATCTTGAAACTCACGATGCCCTTTGCCAAGTACTGCCGACGGCTTTTGGTGACGTTTACCTGTCCCAGAAAAGCCGTCCGGAAGCTATGAACTTTTGGGATTTTGTTGTCTCTGAAATTCATGGCATCCGCCCTTCTGAGTTAATTGAAGCTCAGAAAAATGGTCAGAAGGTATTCGGAACTTTTTGTGTCTATGTTCCTGATGAAGTTGTTATCGCTGCAGATGGTATCGTTACTGGTCTGTGCGGCGGCTCCCAGTTCTGGGTTCCGGATGGAGAAGCTGTTCTCCCCAAAAGCACCTGTCCATTAATCAAGGCTTCTGTTGGTGCCAGACTGGGCCGCACCTGCCCTTTCTTCCGTATCGCTGATATGTACGTTGGTGAAACCACCTGCGATGGTAAAAAGAAAGCCTGGGAAATCCTGGGACAAGATGTTCCCCTTCATATCATGGATGTTCCTCAGATGAAACGGGAAAAAGATATTGTAAAATGGGCTGAAGAAATTGAAGAATTTGCCGGGGTAGTAGAAAAACTGACTGGAAATACAATTACTCCTGAAAAACTGAATCACGCTATTAAGATTATTAATGAAAAACGGAAGGCTCTGGCAAGAGTATTTGAAGCCAGAAAGTCCAAGTTACTTCCAATCAGCGGAAAGGATGCTCTTTTAATGATGCAGATTGCTTTCTTTGATGATCCGGTTCGCTGTGCCCAGATGGCAAATAAGCTGGCCGACGAGCTGGAAGAGAGGATTACAAAGGGTGTATCCGTATTTCCTGAAGGTACAAAGAGAATTCTTCTTACAGGTACTCCGCTTGCTATTCCAAACTGGAAGCTGCATCATATCATTGAAACCAGTGGAGCTGCGGTTGTCTGTGAAGAAATGTGTACGGGAACCCGCTACTTTGAAAATTTGGTGGATGAAACCCAAACTACACTCAAGGAGCAGTACATAGCACTGTCCCAGCGTTACATGAAAACCAACTGTGCCTGCTTTACACCTAATACCGGACGTATTGATGATATTCTGCGGATGGCTAAGGAATATCAGGTGGATGGTGTTATTGATGTCAACCTCAAGTTCTGCTGCCTTTATGACACAGAGGGCTATACTGTGGAAAAGGCTCTCAAAGAAGCTGGTATCCCTGTTCTTGGTATCGAAACGGATTATACTGATACCGATGAACAACAGTTAAGAACCCGTATCGAAGCCTTTGTTGAGATGCTGGGGTAAGCTTTATGGCAGATACTACAGATCTGAATTACTATATTTTATTTGAAAATTATACGCATGGTCTGGCCCTTCAGGAACTTTTACAAAAGAAAGGACTTCCTTCTCGTATTGCACCAACTCCCCGGACAATCCAGGGAGAGCTTTCCTGCGGAATGTCTCTTTTGATAGAAGCTTCTGCCATCAAGGCCGTAACTGATTGTATCAAAGAACATAAGGCAAGATATTATTCAATTGTAGAAATGCCCTGCCAGATTAATCCCTACCGTGGAAAATTCTGCTGATTGGCAAAAAGGAGTTCTATGAAATACATTGGAATTGATATCGGTTCTACCTGCACAAAAACAGTAGTATTAGAGGATACAAATGAAATCCTTCTCCAGTTTGTACAGCCAACCGGCTGGAGCAGTGTAGATACCGCTAAAGCGATTGAGAAAGCTCTTTGGGAGCATCAAATAGATGTCTCAAAGGAATACTGTGTTGCTACCGGCTACGGACGTGTTGCTGTCCCTTTTGCAAACAAGGCTGTTACAGAGATTACCTGTCACGGAAAAGGTGCTCTCTGGCTGCAAAAGAGCTCCAGCTTAAACATTATTGATATCGGAGGTCAGGATACCAAAGTTATCTGCATGGAAAGCGGATCTGTCCGTGATTTTATCATGAACGATAAATGCTCTGCCGGTACCGGTCGTTTTCTTGAGGTTATGGCTAATATCCTTGCCGTAACTCCGGATGAGCTTTGCCGGATGGCCGCCTTTGGTGGCGATATTTCTATCAGTTCCATGTGTACTGTTTTTGCAGAGTCCGAGGTTATCAGCCTGATTGGACAGGGTGAGACAAAGGAAACCATCGCCCATGCTGTTGTGGAGTCTATTGTGCAAAAGGTAGCCTCCCAGACCAGTCGGCTGGACTTATCCTCTGCTCCGATTTTCTTAACTGGAGGACTATGCGATGTTTCCTATATCGTGGATGCTCTGTCACATGTCCTCCATGCTAAGGTAGTTTCCAGTCAGAATGGCCGTTATGCCGGTGCCATTGGTGCTGCCTTATGTGCCGCTGATCTAAAAAAGAAAGAAGGCAATCTATGATATACCTTGATAACGCAGCTACTACCTTAAAAAAGCCAAATGCCGTTATTTCTGCTGTTACTGAAGCCATGCAAAGCTTCGGAAACAGCAGCCGCGGTACCCATGAAAGCTCCTTATCTGCCTCCTTTACTATTTTTCAAACCCGAAAAAAGCTGGCCGAGCTGTTTGGCTGTCCGCTTCCAGAACAAACTGTTTTTACCTCTAACGCAACAGAGGCTTTAAATATTGCCATTCATGGGATTTTAGAAGCAGGCGACCATGTAATCACCACCGAACTTGAACACAACTCTGTTTTACGGCCCCTTTATCTTTTAGAGAAGGAACTTTCCCTTACTGTGGACTTTATCCCTACTGATGCCAAGGGCTACCCTGTTTATGAGGCTATCCCCTCTCTTATCCGTCCTGATACCAAAGCTATTATCTGCACCCATGCTTCCAATGTCACCGGAAATGCCGTTGATATTTCCCAAGTTGGAAAACTGGCTAAAAACCATGGACTTCTTTTTCTTGTAGATGCCTCCCAGACTGCAGGGCATCTTCCTATCTATATGGAGGAAATGGGAATTGATATTTTATGCTTCACCGGACATAAAGGGCTTATGGGTCCCCAAGGAACCGGAGGTCTCTGTATTCGTGAAGGCCTTCGACTCAAGCCATGGAAAGTAGGCGGCAGTGGTGTTCAAAGCTACAGTAAACCCCAACCGGAAGCCTTCCCTACCTGTCTGGAAGCAGGCACCCTAAATGGACATGGAATAGCAGGCCTTCAGGCAGCTGTGGATTTCATCCTTTCCACTGGCCTGTCTGTCATCCATGAACGAGAAGAAGCTTTAATGAAGCGGTTTTATCAGGGAATCCAGCACCTTCCCAATATTACTGTTTACGGTGATTTCTCTAAAACACGGACTCCTATCGTTTCTCTAAATATTGCATCTCTGGAATCCGGTCTTGTCGCTGACCTTCTTTGCCAGGAATATGAAATTGCTGTTCGTCCCGGTGCCCACTGTGCCCCCAGGATGCACGAAGCCCTCGGCACTAAGGCTCAGGGCTGTGTCCGCTTCAGTTTCTCCTACTTCAATACAGAAGCTGAAATTGATACTGCCATTTTTGCTGTTCGCAAGCTTTCTCAGAGGATTTAAAGCAAAAAATACCCCTGTAAAAGAGTATCGTTTTACAGGGGTACTAAAATCTCTCAAATTATTTCGCTACAATATTTACAATTCTTCCCGGCACGTAGATTTCCTTTATAATGTTGCCGGTCAGCTTATCACCCAGGGCTTCCTTAGCTGCTGCAATCGCAGTATCCTTATCTGCATCGGCAGGGATGCAAAGGGTAGCCTTAGTCTTGCCGTTAATCTGAGCTGCGATTTCGATTTCATCATCCTTCATCATAGCCTCATCATATTCCGGCCAGCTCTGCTCAAATACGCCCTCCGTATGACCAAGAGCCTCCCAAAGCTCTGCTGCCACATGAGGAGCAAATGGTGCCAGCAGGATAACTGCTGTACCCAGAGTTTCCTTATCAATACCTCCAGTTTTCTTAGCCAGCTCGATGAACTTATTGTTGTACTCCATGAAACCGCTGATAACGGTATTTAAGCTGAAGTTTTCCAGACGAGTCGTAATATCGCATACCATCCGGTGGCGAAGCTTTAACATATCCTTGGTTGCCTCTACATTGGCATCCTTGCTGTCCTGAACCAAATTCCAGAAACGGTTTAAGAAACGGTAAACGCCGTCAATACCTCTGTCATCCCACTCAGAATCCAGTTCTGGCGGTCCTACAAAAAGCTCATACAGACGCAGGGAATCACAGCCGTAATCGCGTACCAGATCATCCGGTGATACTACATTCCCTTTGGATTTACTCATCTTAATACCGTTCTTACCGGTAATCATGCCCTGGTTAAAGAGCTTTACAAATGGCTCATCAAAATCAACTACACCAATATCATGTAAGAACTTGGTATAGAAACGGGAATACAGAAGGTGAAGCACCGCATGCTCTACACCACCAATATACATATCTACCGGCAGGTACTTGTCTGCCTTTTCCTTAGATACCAGCTCTTCTTTGTTCTTGCTGTCTACATAACGTAGGAAATACCAGGAGGAGCCAGCCCACTGAGGCATAGTATTTGTCTCTCTCCTTGCCGGAGCACCACAGACCGGACAGGTTGTATTTACCCACTCAGGGATGTCTGCTAACGGTGATTCACCGGTACCCGTCGGCTGATAGCTCTCTACCTCCGGTAAAAGCAGCGGCAGCTGATCCTCCGGTACAGGAACGGCACCACAGTGCTCGCAGTGTACAATAGGAATCGGCTCACCCCAATAACGCTGTCTGGAGAATACCCAGTCACGAAGCTTGTAGTTCGTAGTTTTCTTACCGATACCACGGCTTTCGATTTCCCCTGGAGCATTCTTCTTAAGCTCTGCAGAATCTCTGCCGGTCCATTCACCGGAATTGATCACAATGCCGGATTCTGTATACGGTTCCGTCAAGTTCTCCTGCTCTTTTCCATCCGGAGAAATAACCTGAATAATCGGAATATTAAACTTGGTTGCAAATTCAAAATCTCTGTCATCATGGGCAGGAACACACATGATAGCTCCTGTACCATAATCTGCCAGAACATAGTCGGACAGCCAGATAGGAACCTTTGCACCATTGATTGGATTAATTGCATAGGAGCCAGTGAATACACCGGTCTTTTCCTTATCCTGCAGACGGTCTACATTAGACTTCATAGAAGCCTCATAAATATATTTTTCTACTGCCTCCTGGGTCTCAGAAGTAGCCAGCTCCTTTGCCATCGCATGCTCCGGAGCCAGTACCATAAAGGTAGCTCCGTACAGGGTATCCGGTCTGGTTGTATATACGGTGATGGCCTTATCCGTTCCATCTACCTTAAAATCAACCTCTGCACCATAGGACTTGCCAATCCAGTCAGACTGCATCTTCTTAACCTTCTCCGGCCAGTCAAGCTTGTCTAAGTCATCTAACAGACGATCTGCATATTTGGTAATCCGAAGCATCCACTGCTTTAAATTTTTCTTGGTTACATCAGCACCGCACCGCTCGCACTTACCGTTGACAACCTCTTCATTTGCAAGACCTGTCTTACAGGATGGACACCAGTTAATTGGCATCTCCTTTTCATAAGCCAGCCCCGCCTTAAACATCTTCACAAAAATCCACTGAGTCCACTTATAGAACTCTGGGTCTGTAGTATTTACCTCCATATCCCAGTCATAAAGGGCAGCGATTTCATTAATCTGCCGCTTGATATTAGCAATATTGATTGCGGTAGACTTTGCAGGGTGAACACCCATCTTAATTGCATAGTTTTCTGCCGGCAGACCAAAAGCATCCCAGCCCATTGGGTGAATGATATAATAACCCTTTAACAGCTTATAGCGGCTCCATACATCACTGATTACATAGCCTCTCCAGTGACCTACATGAAGACCATTGCCGGACGGATATGGGAACATATCCAGACAATAATACTTTGGCTTTTTGCCATCATTTACGTTGACCGGGTTCTTTTCCCAAGTCTCACGCCATTTTTTCTCTACTTCCTTATGTTTATAAGGTGTTGCCATAAAAAATTCCTCCTGTTTGTTGTTGAAAAAATAAAAAGCTCCGTCTATACAGGCAAAGCCCATAGAGACGGAGCATATCCGCGGTACCACTCTACTTCGTAAGACTCCAACAGCTGCTGGCAGCTTCTGCACTCTTACGCACTCATATTTTCTGTAACGGGAAATCCCGCTTTCTCCTACACACAAATACTGCTTCAGAAAAAGAGCTCCAAGGCGAGTTCAGGACTTCCTATGCTGCTGCCTTACACCCGCCGGCAGCTCTCTGAAAAAGCCTTCCATCCTTACTATTCCTTATCCCAGCCATTCACTGAACATTATTCTATCGCAATCTTCTTTCCTTGTCAAGCCGTTACTTCTGTTCTCCAGAAAGCCTCTTTTCATATTCGTCAAAAATATAATCCAGAACTCCGGCATGACCAACAAATTCACAGCCATACTTATATTTTCCATCTTCACACAGCTGGTTGCGAATAATCTGCACTACACAGTTTAAGCTGGAATCCATCTTGTCTCCCAGTACCAGACGTGCATTGAAATAGTAACCAACCGGAAGAATACTGCTTGACCTAAAGCCAATGCCGCTCTTAGATACATCAATAACCTCAATCGGTGCGTGAACATTGTCTACCTTTACATTATCCTGCTTAAACAGAGAAGATATATCCAGATATAACTCTGCCGGCATTCTTTTATGTCTTCTTTTTTCCTCCATTACCTGCTCCTCCTTCTATTTACCCGATGGTCTTATCCGTAGTACTATTTTACCCCATTTAGGAGATCAGTTCAAGAAGAATTTTGTTGATTACAGCCGGATCGGCCTTTCCCTTCATCGCCTTCATGGTTTGTCCGGTCAAAAAGCCCATGGCCTTGGTTTTTCCATTCTTATAATCCGTTACGGACTGAGGATTTTCTTCCATAATCCGCTGTATCGTCTCTCTTAAGGCCCCTTCGTCACTGACGGTTTTCAAGCCCTTTTCTTCTACATAGCTTACCGGATCAATATTTTCGGCAAAAATCCGTTCAAAAACCTCCTTCGCCACCGTACCGTTGATTTCCCTGGCCTCCACCAGTTCAATCAGGTCTGCCAGATGCTTGGGTGAAAAGGAAATATCCTCGGCATCCATGTTCCTTTCCTTTAACAGCCGCATCGTTTCTACCATCAGCCAGTTGGACACCTTTTTTGGCTTGCCGCACAGGGTGGTTGTTGCTTCAAAGATGTCTGCCAGCTTCTTTGTTCCCGTTAAAATAGCAATATCATATTCCGGAATATCAAATTCCCTTGCATACCGCTCCATTTTTTCATCACGAAGCTCCGGCTGGCGGCCCTTAATTTCCTCAAGCCACTCATCGCTGATAACTAAAGGCATTAAATCCGGCTCCGGAAAATAACGATAATCCTTGGCATCCTCCTTAGAACGCATCGGATAGGACATCTCCTTATTGTCATCCCAGCGTCTTGTCTCCTGTACCACTGCCTTTCCATCCTCCAGAAGCTCAATCTGACGCTCTCTTTCACCCTCGATAGCCCGACGGATCGCCTTAAAGGAATTTAAGTTCTTCATCTCAGTTCTTGTGCCAAAATCTTCTGCCCCTATTTCCCTTACCGACAGGTTGACATCTGCACGCATGGAGCTCTCCTGAAGCTTGCAGTCAGAGGCTCCCAGATACTGGATAATCAGTCTCAGCTTCTCCAGATAGGCAATTACCTCATCTGCAGAACGCATATCCGGCTCTGATACGATTTCAATTAACGGTACACCGGAACGGTTATAATCTACCAGGGAGCAGTCACCCCATTCATCGTGAATCAGCTTTCCTGCGTCCTCCTCCATATGGATTTCATGAATGCCGATAACCTTTTTCCCTGCCCTAGTCTCTATCTCAATCCCTCCATTTCGGCAGATTGGCTCATACAGCTGGGAAATCTGGTAGTTCTGTGGATTATCCGGGTAAAAATAATTCTTTCTATCAAATTTACTGTACCTTGTAATTTCACAATTTGTTGCCAGCCCCACAGCCACAGCATGCTCTACCACCTTTTTATTAAGAACCGGAAGAGAACCAGGCATACCGGTGCAGACCGGACAGGTGTGAGCATTCGGTGCTCCGCCAAACTGAGTGGAGCAGGAGCAGAAAATCTTTGTTTTGGTCGCAAGCTCCACATGAACCTCCAGACCAATCACGGTTTCATACTGTTTCATCCTATTCTACCTCCTGTCTCTTTAAGGTCTGTTCTAACGTATAGGCTGCCTGTATCAGCTTCTTTTCTTCAAATGCATTGCCAATCAGCTGCAGACCTATCGGCAGATTATTTTTGCCTACACCGCAAGGCAGACTGACAGCCGGAAGCCCCGCCAGATTCACCGATACGGTGTAAATATCGCCCAGATACATCTTTAATGGATCCTTTAGACTTTCTCCCAGCTTCGGTGCCGTTGTCGGTGCCACAGGGGAAAGTATCATATCATAGCTTTTAAAGGCCTTATCAAAGGCTTTCTTTATCAGTGCCTTCGTCCGCAGAGTCTTCAGATAATAGGCCTCATAGTAGCCAGAGCTTAAGACAAAGGAGCCCAGCATGATTCTTCGCTTTACTTCCTTTCCAAAGCCCTCGGAGCGGGATTTTTTATACATATCGTGAAGCCCGTCGAACTCCTTTGTACGGTAGCCATATTTCACGCCGTCAAACCGCTCCAGGTTGGAGCTTGCTTCCGCAGAGGCAATGACATAATAAGCCGGTATTACATACTCTACAAGGCTTAAATCAAATTCCTCCACAACAGCCCCACACTGCTTCAAAAGCTCTGCTGCTGCCAGTACAGACTCCTTTACCTCTTTATCCAGCCCTTCTCCAAAGTAATCCCTTGGAATGCCGATTTTCATCCCTGCCACATCATGAATCAATGCCTTGGAAAAATCAGCTTCTCCCCGTTTTACCGAGGTGCTGTCCTTCTTATCGTGACCGGCAATAGTCTCCAGAATTACCGCACAATCCCTGACATCCTTGCCAATCGGCCCAATCTGGTCAAGGGAAGAGCCGTAGGCCACCAGTCCATACCGGGACACGGTACCATAGGTCGGCTTAATGCCTGTTACACCGCAGTAGGCACTTGGCTGCCGGATAGAGCCGCCGGTATCTGAGCCAAGGGCAAAAAAGCATTCCTCTGCTGCCACTGCTGCACAGGAGCCGCCAGAGGAGCCACCCGGTACATAGTCTGTATTCCTTGGATTTCTCGTAACACCATAGGCTGAGGTCTCCGTTGTGCTTCCCATGGCGAATTCATCCATATTGGTTTTACCAATAATAACGGCTCCGGCTTCCGTAAGCTTTTCTACCGCCGTTGCCGTATATACCGGTATAAAATTCTCCAGTATTTTTGAGCTGCAGGTTGTCTTCATTCCCTTCGTACAAAGGTTATCCTTTATCGCAACCGGAACCCCTGCCAGGGGATGGGTTAGCTCGCCTGCTTCAATCCTTTTCTGTACCTCTTCTGCCCGCTTCAGGGCATCTGCTTCATCAACGGTAACATAAGCATTGATAACTTCTTCCTTTTCCTTTATCCTTGCAAGTACGGCCTGCATGGCTTCTACTGCCGTTACTTCACCCTTTTTAATCTTCTCTCCCAGCTCCACAGCTGTTAATTCCGTCAGACCCACGTCATTTCCTCCTTTCTGCTATTCCACTGTTTTTGGTACTACAAAGCTTCCGTCCTTTTTTGCCGGTGCATTAGCCAGAATCTCCTCCCGGCCTCCGGCATACGGTACTACCTCATCCTCGCGGAATACATTTTCTACCGGAAATACATGGGACATCGGTTCTACCCCTTCCGTATCCAGCTCATTTAATTTATCAATATAGTCTAGCATCCGTTCCATATCGTGCTTTGCCTCTTCACTTTCCTCCGGTGTCAAGGATAGCTTTGCAAGAATGCCTACATACTCCATTGTTTCATCTGAAATCTGATTTGCCATTTTTTCTCTCCTTATGGTTCTAATCTGTTTAAATCTCTTGGGAACATCGTAGCCTCCCTTACATTGTCTTCTCCTAAAAGCTGCATGGTAAAACGCTCTAAACCAATACCCAGGCCTCCATGCGGCGGCATGCCATATTTAAAGGCCATCAGGTAGGTTTCCATACCCTCAGATGTCATGTCACGCTTTTCTATCTTCTCCATCAGCATTTTATAATCGTGAATACGCTGACCGCCTGTGGTAATCTCCATTCCCTTAAACAAAAGGTCAAAGCTTAAGGTAAAGGTCGTATCCTCCGGGTCATCCATCGCATAAAAAGGTCTTTTCTTAGATGGATAATGGGTTACAAACACAAAATCCGAAGCATATTCTTCCTTAAAGTAGCAGCCTATCAGATGCTCCTCCTCCGGCTCTAAATCATAAGGGTTACGGATAGGCCGGTTATATTTTTCCGAAACCAGCCGTTTCGCGTCATCAAAGCGTACCCTTGGAATCTCCCTTATCTCCGGTAGAGCAATCCCCAGAATATTAAGCTCCTTAGCATACTCCTTTTGTAAAAGCTCCATCGTGTATTTTAAAAAGCCGGTTTCCATTGTCATGATATCCTCAAAGCCACTGATATAGCCCATCTCAAAATCCAGACTAGTATATTCATTTAGATGCCGCTTTGTATTGTGCTTTTCGGCACGAAATACCGGTCCTGTCTCAAAGACTCTGTCATATACACCTACCATCATCTGCTTATAGAACTGTGGGCTCTGTGCCAGTACGGCCTTTTTCCCAAAATAGTCCAGCCGGAACAGGTTAGAACCACCTTCAGCTCCTCTGGCTCCCAGCTTTGGTGTACGGATTTCTGTAAAGCCCTCCTGATAGAGAAAGTCACGGAAGCCCCGCACAATTCCCTCCTGTATCTTGAATTTCGCTCTCTCCCGGATATTCCGAAGAGTTACCGGCCGTAGGGAAAGCTTTGTCTCCAAGGAGGTATTAAGCCTCCACTTTCCAATCGGAACTGGCATCGCCTCTGCCGGCATAGATAAGAAGGTTATCCTCTGTACCTGTATTTCTGCTCCCTGTGGTGCCCTTTGCTCCTCTATTAAAACCCCCTCAACAGTAACGCAGGCTCCCTCCCTGATCTGTTTTTCTACCGCCTCCATGTCGGAGTGCTTCAGGACACACTGTACCAGCCCTTCCCTTCTTCTAAGAATTACAAAAATTACCTCGCCCATATCCCGGACATTATGAATTGCTCCATTTACAGTAACGATTTCTCCAAATGCTTTTTTCATAAATTCCATTTTCTTTCCCTCCTGAATCTGTTAAAATATGGATAAAATGAGTTGTAAGGCAAATTTTCCTATCGAATAAAAAAATCCCGGAGTATAAAACTCCGGGACGGTTTATCAAAATAATCCGCGGTACCACCCGCATTGGAAAGCTTCTTTGCTTTCCCACTTTCATGCACTTAACGCGTACCACGCACAGACCTACTTAAAGTTCAGCCTGCGAGCTCAGAAGTGTTCCTCCTCCCACCTAGCATCCATAGCGGGCTCTCAGTCGGTGGCACCACTTTCCTGTCTTACAACGCACTCAGTAGGACTTAGTCTTCGTCATAGCCGATATTCAAATTTATTTATTTGATAGATTACCACATGCATTTTTAAATTGCAAGCATTTTTTCAAATTGTTTGTTCTATAAAAAAACTATTCGCTTTAATTTATAACTAATGGCTTTTTTTTAATAGTTTCCGTATATTTTTTACATTTTTTGACATGATAATATAATAATAGGCTAATTTGTAACTTAATACTGGAGGAATAATATGAATTACTTGTCGATGGGAAGCCGAATTCGGGAAGAACGGTTGAAACTTAATTTGACTCAAGAGCAGTTGGCTGAAAATGTACATGTTTCTTCCGCCTATATAGGACAAATCGAGCGTGGTGAACGAAGTGTTTCTCTTGATGTTCTGCTCGAAATTGTTAATGCTCTGGGAGTTACTGTAGATTACCTGTTAGCAGATTCCTACACAGGAAAATACACAAATTCTGTGGTCGCGTACTCCTTGTACCGCCTGTTGGAAAATAGGGATCCGCGAGATATAGACGCTGCCTTTTCGCTTATCAAGACTCTTTTTGACAGTCTGGAGACCTATAAGCGTCGCCCATGGAGCAATAGCTCCTTTAGTTCTACCAAGGAAAAGGGCGAAGGCAAGCAGGATTTATAAACAAATTAGTGAGTTCACACCAAAGAGCTACCGCAGTATACACCGCAGCAGCTCTTTTTAATTTTCTATATATCGGATTTTCTGGCGATACAGCCGGATAAAAAATACTGTACTTAAAATCACTGCCACAATTTCTGACAATGGATAGGACCACCATATCTCATCCAATCCAAAATTAATTGCCAGGAAATACGCTACCGGCAGAATCACAACTAGCTGACGCACAACGGAAACGATAAGACTGTATACACCATTTCCAAAGGCCTGAAATACAGAACCGATAATAATATTATAACCGGCAAAAATAAAGCTTATGGAAACAATCCGAAAGGCTGTTACCCCTATCTCCAGCATATTTTCTGAGGCGTCAAACATCCCCAGCAGCTTATCCGGAATTGTCTGGAAAATAATAATTCCCAGTATCATAATAGCCGTTGCTACCGCAACACTCAGCTTAGTCGTATCCAAAATCCTCTTTTTATTCCTTGCACCGTAATTATAGGCAATAATCGGTATCATACCGCTGTTAAGGCCAAATACCGGCATAAAGATAAAGCTGTTCAGCTTAAAATAAACTCCGTATACAGACACTGCCGTTGATGAAAACAGCAACAGTATTTTATTATAATAATAGGTCAGAATAGAGCCAATCGCCATCATAATGGCTGACGGCACACCTACCGTATAAATAATACTGATAATTCGCAAATCCGGCTTAAATCCACGGATACTCAGATGAATTTCCTTGTTTTTCCACAAATTCAGGCAAAGACTTACCACCATAGATACTAGCTGTCCCATAACTGTCGCTATCGCCGCACCTGCTACTCCAAGCTTTGGCATCCCCAACAGTCCAAAAATCAAAATCGGGTCCATAACAATATTGGTCAACGCCCCGCTAATCTGGGAAATCATGGAATAAAAGCTGTTACCGGTTGCCTGTAAAAGCCTCTCCTGAGTAATCGCAAAAAAGAGCCCCATAGATACAATCAGTACAATCGACATATATTCTACGCCGTATTCTACAATCTCAGCTACATCTGTCTGGCTTTCAAAATAGATTCTAGAGCCAAATACACCGAATATAGCAAAGGCAATATAGCTTACCAGAGCAAGAAACAGACCATTTTCTGCTGCCTTATCTGCCTCTTCAAATTTTTTCTCTCCCAGGCTTCTGGATAACAGGGCATTAATACCTACTGCTGTACCCGAGGCTACTGCAATCATCAGATTCTGTATCGGAAAGGCCAGAGATACTGCCGTCAGTGCATTTTCACTGATTCTTGCAACAAAAATACTATCTACGATATTATACAGAGCCTGCACCAGCATGGATATCATCATCGGCAGCGACATACTAACCAAAAGCTTCGGCACTGGCATGACACCCATTTTATTTTCTGCTATCTTTGGTTCACTCATAAAAATCTCCTATTTGCTCTTCTCATCATCTCAATTTTCGCTAACCTTTTTATTATACCGTAATTCTGAGAGAAATACAAGAATTTCTTTAAATTACGCACGACAAACGCATGAATATGTTCCTCAACCACGCCTATGCACTAAGTTCAAAATAAAGTGAACCCATTTGTCAAGACACTTTTTTCAAAAAATTAAGTTGGATTTCGGAAGG
>NZ_LNAM01000176.1 GCF_001461035.1 Acetivibrio ethanolgignens
AAATATAAAATAGATAAAAAATCGCTGTACCCCTTGTATTTAATGGGTACGGCGATTTTCCGCTTTTGGAGGCTTCTTTTCGGGCTACTTTCTCGTGTTTTGCGGGCCCAAAGCCCCCAATGGATTACGGATAATGTAGATGGTGACAGCTGGCCTTCTGATGAGAAAATTGATGAGAAGCTGGATGCCATGTATACAGAGCTGTTTACTGATGAGGGACATGCGATTCTTATGTACCTGGATGCGGGAGGCGGCCGTTACATAACCAGATGTTTAAAAGGTGCCAGTGCAAAGACCGTTCTTGGTGCAGAGGCGACAGAGATTCTTCTTGACTATCTGGATGCCTATGCTACCTCAGATATGGGTGATGAGACTTATTTTTCTACCTGCTTTTCCAAGGCGGCAGAACGGATGATGAGCCGTACCACGAATTCTAAGGATGTGGCAAAAATTGTTTCGATTGCTGTAGCGGCAGTTGTCATTATTATAGCCCTGGTAGTTTTCTTCCTTCGCAGAAGAAAGCTTAAGCTGGAGCAGGCTAAGGTTGACAGTGAGATATTAAATTCAAAATTATAACTTTAAAGGAGGAATAAAATGGGAGATTTAGCATCAAGAGTAAAAATGATTGTCAGTGCAAAGGCAGATAAATTGGTATCTATGTTTGAGGACCCGGTAGAGGTAATTGACCAGGCAATTATTGAGGCAAAGCGTTCCTATGTACAGCTAAAGACTTCAACTCAGCAGGTTATGGCGATTGAGGAAAAGGAGAAGCAAAAGTACGAGGAGCTGGCAAAAGAGATAAAGGAGTGGCAGGCAACTGCTGAGGGTGCTTTAAAAAATGGTGACGAGGAGGCTGCAAGAAAGGCACTGGAGAAGAGAAATTCCTTTACCCAGAGAGCTACAAAGCAGGAAGAAATCTTAAATCAGGCGAAGGAGAACACCGAGGAGCAGAAGGCTGCCCTTAGAAGAGCTGAAAAAACAGATGGGGCTTATGTAACTATTTTGTTACTTTCGGCAGCTTTAGAGGTAATCATGAAGAAAAGGCCTGCCTTTTCTTCATTTTAGACCAGTTGATAAATCCGTAAATATCGTTTACGAAAAATATCAGAAAGCATATGATGACAGATATATAAGCAGGATTTTTGGCTGCAGCCATAATCCATAGTAGAATAAGGATAATATCATTTGCAGCATAGGCAAGGGCAAAAAACTCACTTCTTCGGAAGGTGAGATAAACTGCCACGAAGGTGGTTGTAACGGACAACGTACTTGGAAAAAGAAAGCAGCGTTGATTTCAATCAAATCCTTCTTATCACAGCTGATGGAGATTGCTTTTTGCAGCTTCTCTCCCTCAGCATTCAGGATGTGGGAAATAGCAGTTTCTTCCAGAGAATGGACTGGAGAAGTGATGATGCAGCACAGCATTTATCAATATTTTTACATTCAATACATGGCATACTCATATGAAATTACTCCTTATTCTGCGGTAAATCAATCTCTGGAATATCATTATCATCATAGGCATTATTAGGCTGTTTTTCTTTGTTTATCATACTAAATACGCTCCTTTCATAAGCAGTATGTGTAATATGGTAGAAAAATATCCTCAGTTTGGCTTTTTGGCAGCCTTTTACTATGTAAACGGGTCACAGCCCGGAGTATTTAGTCGAAGCCGAGAGGCGACGAATGCATCGGCACCAACAGCTTCATGAATTGATTATAGTATACCAGGTAAATGTGACCGCATCGTGTCTAAATCATGAAAAATTTCTTAAAATAAAGTATAAAATTTCTTTACAAAATCCATCCGGCTTGCCATATTCTCTAAGAGAAGGTCGGCTAAGGCCACTGCGGCCATGGCTTCTACCACGACAACGGCCCGTGGAACGATAATCGGGTCATGGCGGCCCTTTATGGAAACCTGAAGGTTTTCATGGCTTTGATTAATGGTGTCCTGCAGCAGGGAAATGGATGGAGTAGGCTTTATCGCCGCCCGGAAGATGATGTCAGAGCCGTCGCTGATGCCGCCTAAGATGCCACCGGAATGATTGGTCTTTTTGATAACAGATCCATCCTCTTTAGCCTGGAAGCTGTCATTGTGGCGGGAGCCTTCCATAGAGGCACAGGCAAAGCCAGAGCCGATTTCAAAGCCCTTGACAGCACCGATAGAAAGAATGCTTTTAGCAAGGCAGGCATCCAGTTTGTCAAAGACCGGTTCACCGATGCCGGCAGGTACACCGGAAATAATACATTCAATAATACCACCGGCGGAATCTCCCTTTGCCATCTGTTCCTTTAAATAGTCCTCTGCCTGTCTGGAAGCCTCTGCATCTGGAAGATACAGGGGACTTTTGGCTATCTGCTCCCAGGAAGGGGCAAAACGGTGTCCCTGGCTGTTGGTAAACAGGGCTTCGTTAAAGGTAACTGGACCGATGGCTTTAGCATAGGCAGTAATATGGATACCAAGCTCCTTCAAAAGGGCCAGGGCAACAGCACCACCAGCAACCCGACCAATTGTCTCTCTTCCGGAAGAGCGGCCACCACCACGGTAATCCCGAAAGCCATATTTAGCATCTAAGGTATAGTCAGCGTGGCCTGGACGGTAGTAAGAAGCAATTTCAGAGTAATCAGAGGAGCGTTGACTTTCGTTCATGACAGCCATAGAAATCGGTGTTCCTGTTGTCCTTCCCTCCAGGACACCGGAAAGGATGGAAACAGTATCGCTTTCCTTGCGTGGTGTGGAGTATTTGATACCGCCGGGACGCCGACGGTTTAGGTAGCCTTGAATAAAAGTCTCATCCAGGGGAAGTCCGGCAGGACAGCCATCTACGACGACGCCTAGGCCTTTGCCATGGGATTCCCCCCAGGTTGTAATTTTAAATATATTTCCATAGGTAGAACCAGACATACTACACCTCATTTCAAACTTTTTTCTTATTATAACGAAAAGAAAGTTAAGATTCAATAGCATATATTAAGGAAGGAGCAAAAAGATACTGCTCCGGTAAGGAGGAGGTTTTATGGAAGAAAAAGAAAAAGAGAAGACTGAAAATGGGCCAGAAGAGTTGATAATAGAAGAGGATACGGTTTATGAGATTGATTTGGAGTGTATAAAACGAAAAAGAGAAGCATTCCGCCAGGAATAGTAAAAAAATACTCTGTTAAGAATTACACTGCGGCGGTGTGGAAGATATTGTCTTTCTAATCCGCCGCAGTGGGAGAGCTTACCCTGCATTTTTTTTCGTTCAAGTGATAAGCTTAAAAAAGGGAGTGCCATAAGACACTCCCAGCTTTACTTCTCTGATGAGATGGGCAGATTAGCATCTGCATCCGCCACAGCAGAAAATTAATATCAGGATGATAATCCAGCTACAGCAGTCATCGTTGTCGCCGCCGAAAAGACCGTCACAGCCACAGCCGTTGCCGCCGAAAATACCTCTGCCATTACCGCAGAAGAATAAAAGCAAAAGAATCCAAAGGCAGTTGTTGCCTCCGTTACATCCGCAAGAAGTACCACAGTTGGTTGCTGCTAAATCACTCATGTTGAAATCCTCCAATTAGTTAATTACATTGTATCATATGTGGAAGGAGAAAAAAGGGTTCCGGTTTTACAGGCATTTTATTTGCAAAGAAAGAAAAAGAATGATAAATTGCTTATAGAGCATACTAGGAAAAAGGAGAGAGAAAAATGCAGGATGAATTTATAACATTAACTATTGGAAAACAAAAAAATATAGCATTGATTGCCCATGACAGTAAGAAAGCAGAGATGATTGGCTGGTGTGAGGAGCACAGGGCGGTATTAAAGCGTCATTTTTTATGTGGGACAGGAACCACAGCCCGTATGATTGCGGATAAGACAGGTCTTCCGGTAAAGGGCTATAACAGCGGTCCTCTGGGTGGCGACCAGCAGATTGGAGCTAAGATTGTAGAGGGTAAGGTGGACTTTGTCGTATTCTTTTCCGACCCGCTGGCAGCACAGCCTCACGACCCGGATGTTAAAGCACTGCTTCGTATCGCCCAGGTATATGATATTCCGATGGCAAACAATAAGGCGACGGCAGACTTTATGATAACCTCCAGTCTTATGGAGGAGGAATATGACCATGAGGTGATTAACTTTAAAAAGAACATCAGTGAAAGAGCGGATACATTATAAAGAACAACAATGCTTGCATAAATTTGTGCAATATGTTATAATAGCTATAAGTTAAAAGCCGTGGAGAGAAGAGCGTGGCTGTAGAGTCTGTTATGCCGGTAGCTGTATAATGGACATACTTCAGTTGCCCTCTTTTTTTGTTCGATAGGATTGTACTGCGGTGGCTAGGAGGAGGTTAATTATGGGAAAATATGTAATGGCTTTGGATGCAGGAACTACCAGTAACCGGTGTATCCTGTTTAATGAAAAGGGGGAGATGGTAAGTGTTGCTCAAAAGGAGTTTACACAGTACTTCCCAAAGCCGGGATGGGTGGAGCATGATGCAAATGAAATCTGGTCAACCCAGCTGGGAGTAGCGGTAGAAGCTATGTCGAAGATTGGGGCGACAGCAGAGGATATTGCTGCAATTGGTATTACGAATCAAAGAGAGACAGCAATTGTCTGGGATAAGGAAACTGGTGATCCGGTATACCACGCAATCGTATGGCAGTGCCGCCGTACCTCAGAGTATTGCGATAGTCTGAAGAAAAAGGGACTTACAGAGAGCTTCCGTGAAAAAACAGGGCTGATTATAGATGCTTATTTTTCAGGAACAAAGGTAAAGTGGATTCTTGATAATGTACCTGGGGCGAGGGAGCGTGCTGAAGCAGGAGAGCTCTTATTTGGTACAGTAGAGACCTGGCTTATCTGGAAACTTACTAAGGGAAAAGTCCATGTGACGGATTATTCTAATGCCTCCAGGACTCTTTTGTTTAATATTAAGGAGCTTGCCTGGGATAAGGATATCTTAAAGGAGCTGGATATTCCGGAAGGTATGCTGCCGGAGGTTAAGCCTTCCAGCTGTGTATATGGAGAGGCTGATCCGTCTTTTCTCGGTGGAGCCATCCCGATTGGTGGAGCTGCCGGAGACCAGCAGGCGGCCCTGTTTGGACAGACCTGTTTTAATGCAGGTGAGGCGAAAAATACATATGGAACTGGCTGCTTTCTTCTGATGAATACAGGAGAAAAGCCGGTATATTCTAAAAATGGTCTGGTAACGACGATTGCCTGGGGGCTGGACGGTAAAGTAAATTATGCTCTGGAGGGATCGATTTTTGTGGCAGGAGCAGCCATTCAGTGGCTGAGAGATGAGATGCGGCTGATTGACAGTGCGGCAGACTCAGAGTATATGGCAAAAAAGGTAAAGGATACGAATGGCTGTTATGTAGTGCCGGCCTTTACCGGACTGGGAGCACCTCATTGGGATCAGTATGCGAGAGGCACGATTGTTGGTATTACCAGAGGTGTTAATAAATATCATATTATAAGAGCCACCTTGGAATCCCTGGCTTACCAGGTCAATGATGTTATCAAGGCGATGCAGGCTGATTCCGGCATTGATTTGACATCCCTTAAGGTGGATGGAGGAGCCAGTGCCAATAATTTCCTGATGCAGTTCCAGGCTGATATCATCGCTGCACCGGTAAAGCGTCCGATGTGCGTAGAGACTACAGCAATGGGGGCTGCTTATCTGGCAGGTCTGGCTGTGGGATACTGGACGGACAAGGAGGATGTAAAGAAAAACTGGCAGATTGACCAGGTGTTTGAAGTGAAGCTGCCGGAAGAGGAACGGCTTAAGAAGCTTAAGGGCTGGAACCGTGCAGTCAAATACTCCTATGGATGGGCAAAAGAGGATTAGAAAATAACAAGTTAATAGCTATTGCAGAGTTGAGAGTCAGCAATGAGGCACAGTGGAAAATTCCTGTGTTTTCTTGCTGACTTTTTATTTGATATTTTTTAGAGTAAAGGAGAGAGATTATGTTTGATGTGGTAATTATAGGTGCCGGTGTTTCCGGCTGTGCGGTAGCAAGGGAGCTGTCCCGCTACGAAGTAAAGGCTTTGGTGGTAGATAAGTGTGAGGATGTATGCTGTGGAACGTCTAAGGCAAATTCTGCAATTATTCATGCAGGCTATGATGCTCCGAGAGATTCTTTAATGGCAAAGCTGAATGTACAGGGAAATGAAAGGATGGAGGAGCTGTCGAAGGAACTGGATTTCCCATTTAAGAGAAATGGCTCCTTAGTAGTATGCATGTCAGAGGAGGATCGGCCAAGACTTATCGAGCTTTATGAGCGTGGCTTGTATAACGGTGTAAAGGGACTTAAGCTTTTATCCAGGGAAGAGCTTCTGGCTATGGAGCCAAATATCCAGGAAACAGCAGTAGGAGCCCTATATGCCCCTACTGGTGGAATTGTTTGTCCCTTTGAGCTGACGATTGCCTTTGCTGAAAATGCAAACCGCAACGGTGTAGAATTCCGGTTTGATACCGAGGTAAAGGAAATTTTAAGAGATGGTGACAGCTGGGAGCTCATAACAGATAAGGGTGATATAAGGACACGCTATGTAGTAAATGCTGCCGGTGTCTATGCTGATGTATTCCATAATATGGTAAGCAGTAAAAAAATACATATTACACCGAGAAGAGGCGATTACTGTTTGTTTGACAAAACAGCCGGCAGTCATGTGAAGAGGACAATTTTCCAGGTACCAGGGAAGAATGGAAAGGGTGTTTTAGTAACACCTACGGTGCATGGAAATCTTCTTTGTGGACCGACAGCCATTGATATTGAGGATAAGGAAGGCGTAAATACGACGCAGGCAGGGCTTTCAGAGCTGGTTGCCAAGGGTCAGACAACAGTAAAGAATCTGCCAATGCGGCAGGTGATTACCTCTTTTGCAGGACTAAGGGCTCATGAGGATGAACATGAGTTTATTATTGAAGAAGTAGAGGATGCGAAAGGCTTTGTAGATGTAGCAGGTATTGAGTCTCCGGGACTTTCCTCTGCACCGGCAATCGGCAGTATGACAGCAGAGCTTCTGAGAGATTTGATGGGCTTAAAGGAAAAGGCAGATTTTGTGGCAGAGCGTAAGGGAATGCTACGCCCGGAGGAGCTTTCTATAGAGGAGAGAAAGGCCTTGATTAAAGAAAAACCTGCCTATGGAAATATTATTTGCCGCTGTGAAATGATTTCTGAGGGTGAGATTATAGATGCCATTCAAAGGCCCCTTGGGGCAAAGTCCCTGGATGGTGTGAAGAGAAGGACGAGAGCCGGTATGGGTCGCTGCCAGTCAGGCTTTTGCTCCCCGAAAACTATGGAAATTCTTGCAAGAGAGCTTTCGGTAGATATGTCGGAGATTACAAAATCCGGTGGTGCTTCAAAATTGATTGTTTCAGAGATTAAGAAAGGGATTTAGGAGGGAAAACAGATGAAAGCATATGACTTGGTAATCGTAGGGGGAGGCCCGGCAGGCCTTGCAGCAGCGGCAGCAGCCAGAGAAAACGGAATCGGGAGTATATTGATTCTGGAAAGAGATAAGGAGCTGGGCGGTATTTTAAACCAATGTATCCACAATGGCTTTGGCCTCCATACCTTTAAGGAGGAGCTGACCGGTCCCGAATATGCAGGCCGTTTTATTGAAATCGTACAAAATCTGCAGATAGAATATCTGTTAAATACCATGGTTATGAATATTTCTCCACAAAAGGTGGTAACGGCCATGAACCGTGAGGAGGGGCTCTTTGAAATCCAGGCAAAGGCAGTTATTCTGGCGATGGGCTGTAGAGAGCGTTCCAGAGGAGCCTTAAATATCCCGGGCTATCGTCCGGCTGGGGTGTATTCTGCTGGTACAGCACAGCGCCTGGTAAATATGGAGGGCTATATGCCGGGAAAAGAGGTTGTTATCCTTGGTTCCGGTGATATCGGACTTATCATGGCAAGACGTATGACACTGGAGGGTGCAAAGGTTAAGGTAGTAGCAGAGCTTATGCCTTATTCTGGCGGCTTAAAGAGAAATATTGTACAGTGTCTGGATGATTTTGGTATTCCGTTGAAGCTAAGCCATACGGTAGTCGATATTGATGGAAAAGAGCGGTTAAAAGGAGTTACCCTTGCTAAGGTAGACGAAATGGGGAAACCGATTCCGGGAACGGAGGAGTATTATAGCTGTGATACTCTGCTCTTATCCGTTGGTCTGATACCGGAAAATGAGCTGTCCCGTGATATGGGCGCAGAGATTGCTTTGGTGACCTCAGGACCTGTGGTAAATGAGAGTCTGGAAACCAGTATAGAGGGTGTATTTGCCTGTGGAAATGTTTTGCATGTACATGATTTGGTGGACTTTGTATCCGAAGAAGCAAAGGCAGCAGGAAGAAATGCAGCAGGCTATATTAAGGGAGAGAGAAAAAGGGCAGATGGCAAAGGGATACGGCTGATTCCGGAGGACGGAGTACGCTATACAGTTCCAAGCTGTATTCACCCGGAGCGGATGGAGGATAAGCTGACCCTTCGCTTCCGTGTAGGAGCAGTGTACAAACAGGCTTCGATTGTTGTATATTTTGATGATGAGGCTGTGATGAAGAAAAAGAGACCAATTATGGCACCGGGAGAGATGGAGGAAATCCGGCTGGAAAAGGAAAAGCTGATGGCGTGTCCGAATTTAGAGAATATAACAATCCGTATTGAGAAGGAGGAAGAGTAGTGTGGAAAAAAGAGAACTGATTTGTATCGGCTGTCCTCTGGGCTGCATGCTTACAGTAGAATTAGAGGGAAAAGAGGTAGTAGGTGTCAGCGGGAATACCTGCATCCGTGGAGATAAATATGCAAGAAAAGAGGTTACAAATCCGACCAGAATTGTGACCTCAACAGTTTGGGTAAAGGGCGGTGATAAGCCGTCTGTATCGGTGAAGACAAAGGAGGATATTCCGAAGGAGAAGATTTTTGCTTGTATGAGGGCCCTGAAAGGAGTCTGTGTGGAAGCACCGGTAAGGATTGGCGATGTTCTGGTTGAAAATGCGGCAGGTACAGGGGTGGATATTGTGGCTACAAAAAATGTAGAGCGTGTATAACAGGTGATTCGTGGCGAAACAGGCAGCAGATGAATAGGATATTAGAAAAAGGATTTTTTCTAGTATGGACAGGGTATCAAAAATTATTCATCTGGACTGGGCCAGAAAACGGGGAATCTATGGAAAAGGTGTATGTGTTGCTATTATAGATACTGGAATTGCCCCACATCCAGACTTTATATACAGGAAAAAACGAATTGTTGATTTTTATGATGTTTTGCGAGGACGTATAGAGCCCTACGATGATTCAGGTCATGGAACTCATGTGGCAGGAATTTTGGCAGGAAGCGGAGTTGCTTCTGCTGGAAGATATATGGGAGTTGCACCGGAATGCTCTTTAGTCAGTGTAAAGGTTTTAAACCGAAAGGGAAATGGAAGCATTGCTGATGTGCTTGCTGGCTTTGACTGGGTTATGAGAAACAAAGAGCGTTATAACATACGGATCCTGAATATTTCAGTAGGGACAGCGATAGATAAGGACTATAGTGAGGACTCAGATCTGGTACGTGGAGTTAATGAGCTATGGGATGCGGGCATTGTAGTGGTGGCAGCGGCCGGCAATAACGGTCCGCTGCCACAGTCTATTGGTTCACCGGGAAATAGCAGGAAGGTGATTACTGTAGGTGCGTCAGATGATGATGTGTTAGTAGAGCTGGATGGAAGCCGGATTAAGGATTATTCCAGCCGGGGACCGACAAAAGACTGTATTAAAAAGCCGGATATTGTTGTGCCGGGAAGTAATATTGTAAGCTGTAGCTATCGTGGAGGATATACAGTAAAGAGTGGAACCTCTATGGCTACCCCTATTGTATCAGGAGCTGTAGCACTGTTATTAAGCAGGTATCAGGATATGACACCACTGGAGGTAAAGCTTCGTTTAAAGACCAGGGCAGTGGATATGGGAATGCCCCATGGAAAGCAGGGGTGGGGACTTTTAGATATCGAAAAGCTGCTATCTGGATAATTTTTTAAAGAAAATGTTGTATTTCATCGAAAAAAGGACTACAATGAAAAAAAAGAGAAAGCTTTATCAAAGGAGAGGGATTATGAGTATAAAGGTGAAAAATGTAGTGGAAGATATTGTAATGGAAGTATTTAATGAGGTGCATCCGGATCTGGACTGTTGTACCTGTGAACAGTGCTGTTCTGATATTGTGGCATATGCTCTTAACCAGATGCGGCCAAAGTATGTCAGTACAGAAAAAGGAGCCCTGTTTTCCAAGACAACGGCAGCCTTTGACAGTTCCTATAAAATGGAGGTTATCAAAGTAATCGCTGAGGGAGCCAGAGTTGTAAAGGAAAACCCAAGGCATTAAAAGGTTGTATCAGTGCTTTGTATTTTTGCTTAACAGATGCTCGTATAAAAGCCCTGTTGCAAACCAGACAGGAGCATAGTCCAGGCGAATTAAGCCTTTTATATTGTAGCGGGCCTGACTGTAATCCCAGGGGCAGGCCTGCTTTTTCTTTAAGTAGAAGCCAGTCAGATATTCTGTAATATAGATTAAAAGTGTATAAAGACTGCCGCGGAAAAAAAGGCTTTTTTTGTGAAACAGACGGCTGAAGGGAGCAATGAAGGCAGCCATTCCATAAATCGGGAACATCAAAATGGAGGTATGGCAGGTAAGCTTTTTGTCCTGCTTTTGAAAAAAGGAAACAAGGCCTGTCCAAAAGCATTCCAGGCACCAGCCAATCAGACCGCAGCGGATAAAATTATGGATAAATGATATTTTCTTCATATGAAGTAGAATATCCAGTTTTGGAGAAATTATAGCATGAAAAAAGAGAAATTTAAAAGATTTTGGAGATTACTATTTATAGCTGCTTTATTAGCTGCCGTGCCAGCACCTTCCCTGAAGGCAGCAGAGCCTGCTGCTTATACACAGGATAAATACAGTGAGCAGCAATGGGCCTATTACAGTACCTATAATATAGGGATAGAAGAGGCATGGAGTCTTGGAAAGGGAGTGAATAAGGAGATTGTTGTTGCTGTTATTGACTCGGGGATTGACTATCAGCATGAGGATTTAAAAGCTGCAATGTGGGTGAATCCAGGAGAGATTGATGGCGATGGTTTGGATAATGATGGAAATGGCTATATTGATGATATCCATGGCTGGAATGTTTTTGATGGAACTTCGGAAATCTGTGCTTATGAGTATTCGTGGATAGCCAGGGATTATGAGGATGCCCATGGAACTCATGTTGCCGGAATTATTGCAGCAATTGCAGATAATAATGCAGGAGTAGCAGGAGTAGCTTCTAAAAATAACGTAAAGCTTATGTCTGTAAAGGCTATGGGTGACTATAAGGATGGTTATGGGGTAGTAGGCTATACTAGTAAAATTATTGAAGCAATTCAGTATGCAGAGAAAAATGGTGCTGATATCTGTAATTTAAGCCTGGGCTTAGAAAGCTATGACAATGCTCTCTATGAGGTAATGAAAAAATCGGACATGCTGTTTGTCTGTGCTGCTGGAAATGGGAACAAAGCAACCTCCTGGAAGGGTTGGGATATAGATATCGACCCAATATATCCGGCTGCCTTTGACCTGGATAATGTTATCGCTGTTGCAAATATGAATGGCTACGGTCAAATTGACCCATCTTCCTGCTATGGCAGTACAGCGGTTGACATCGCTGCTCCAGGTATGAATATTGTCAGTACCATAGTTGCCGGAAAGGAAAATGGTTTTAATTATTATGGAATGATGGCAGGAAGTTCAATGGCGGCACCGATGGTAACAGGAACTGCTGCCATGGTAGCCTCCTATTATGGATGTCTGGATGCAGTGGAAATAAAAGAAGCTATTCTTTCAGGCTCTGTTCCTAACAACAGCTTTGAAGGCAAGGTGGCAGAAAATCGTATGCTTTCTGTGGCTGGTGCCCTAAAGTATTATCAAGACAAAATCTGGATAGATACAGAAATTTCTGCAGCATCGAAAGGCTCTAACAATAAAAAAGTAACGGTGGAAATTACCTCTATGAACAATCCGGTAACAAAGGTAGCCTATGCTAAGGGGGAACAGACAGTGGATTATTTTGCTGGCGGAGCTCAGGGAACGACTCTTGCCTGCAGTAACGGAATAGCCTCCTTTAAAGTAACCAGTACAGGAAACTATACGGTATATGTGCAGTGTGAGGATGGGACTGAACTTATAAAAACAGTGGCTGTAGAGATTCCAACAATTAAAAATGTGAAGCTGTCTGCAACGAAGAAGACGCTGAGAAAAGGGAAAACCTATCAGCTGAAAGCGACGGTAAGCTCATCAGACATTTATACCAAAATAACCTATAAAAGTAGCAATTCCAAGATTGCAGCTGTCAATTCTAAGGGAAAGATAACGGCAAAGAAAAAAGGAGCCGCAACGATAACGGTGATTGTGAATGATGGAAATACTGTGAAGAAGAAAACATGTACGGTAATAGTGAAATAAATTTTGGTTTGTAGATTTGTTTCGATTTTCAAGAAACGAAAAGAGTGTTGGTATTATAGCTCTTAAGCTAGGACTACGAAGGGCGATAATTCTAGAAAAATGCATATCATTTACTACAAGTGACGAGTACGCGGACATTCGACCTCCTGTCTCAAGTCCGCTCAAAAAACCTCCATGTTTTTTGCCTCTGTAGGCTATGCATTTTTAAGAATTATCAGCCCTTCTCCGTATAGCTTATTCTCTATAATACCAACACTCTTTTTTCGTCTCCCGAATTTCACAAAATCTACAATCCAAAATTCCAATCTTCCACATAAATCTATCGTCTAGTTTGATTTATCACAGGAATATGTTTGCAAGAAAAGAAAGTAAAGCTTGCAGTAAAGAAAGAGAGAATTCTATAAAGATTTTATGTTTGATATTGCGGAAGCGAGTCTGAAAATCCAGAGCTTAGATATTCTCGTAATCGAAGGCATTCCTGAGATTACGCTAGAATATCTTGGCTCTTAGTTGAAGAGGAGCGAGCTATCAAACATAAAACTTTATAGAATTCTCTCTATTATTTATTGCTTACTTTGCTATTTTTTAACATATTCTGCTGATAAACCAAAATTCTTATCATTCCAAGTAAAACGCTAACCTGGTAAAAGCATATGTTCTGTTTTTGCCAGGTTATAAATCTGTTTGAATGATTTTGGATTGTAGATTTTTTTTGAATTTCAGGAGACAAAAAAGAGTGTTGGTATTATAGTGAATAAGCTATACGGAGAAGGGCTGATAATTCTTAAAAATGCATAGCCTACAGAGGCAAAAAACATGGAGGTTTTTTGAGCGGACTTGAGACAGGAGGTCGAATGTCCGCGTACTCGTCACTTGCAGTAAATGATATGCATTTTTCTAGAATTATCGCCCTTCGTAGTCCTAGCTTAAGAGCTATAATACCAACACTCTTTTCGTCCCTTGAAAATCAAAACAAATCTACAAATCAAAATCCACAATGCAATTTTTGTCACCAAATCTTTTCTTTTGTTCCAAAATTTGGTTCTATGCTTGGTTGAAATATTAAAAATTTCTTTGCTATAATAAGGATAGAGAAAATTGAGAATGGAGGAGGCGTTTTTGTGGTTTACATTAATGCAAGATGCAGAGAAATTTTGTCCATGCTGTTAAAGGGAAAAGACTATATTCCTCTAAAGCAGATTGCACAGGAGGTAGGAGTTTCTAAACGAAGCATCTATTATGATATTTGTAAGCTAAACGAATGGCTTGCCTACTATGGAGTGAAAGAGCTGGAAATCGTACGGGGAAAGGGCATTTTAATACCGGAAGAAGAGGCAGAAAAGATAAAGAGGATAGCAGAGGGGAGTCATGAAGAGGAGAAGTATATTTTTTCTCCAACAGAGCGGATTCAGGTAATTTATTGTTACATATTGATTTCCCATCTGAGTGAGAATGTCTATATTGAGCAGCTTTCCGAGTACTGCGGGGTAAGCAGGAACACGATATTTAATGATTTGAGGATTCTGGTAAATGAGCTGAAGGATTATAATCTGACACTGGAATATGAAACAAAACGAGGATATAAAATAGGTGGGGATGTTGTCAGCATCCGTGCCATGTTTTTTATGTATTTTAATAATCTTCTTCCACTTCTGGATAGTGGAGTTCTTGATTTTATCTATAAGGAGCCAATAAAGGAGCATCTTGAAAAGCTGGAAAAAATAGCAGAAGAGCTGGACACAGAGTATGTGAATGGCGTACTTTTATCGCTGGCTGCCCTGGTGCCGTTAATGTATAAAGGAAGACGGCGGCCATATTTTCCAAATCTTAAAAAGGACAATGTAGTAGCTACAGAGGAATACCGGCTGGTAGGCAAGTATTTTCCGGATTTGGATGAGACAGAGCACATTTATCTGGTAATTCATCTGCTTGGCTCCAGAGTGTCTGTGCTACAGTCGGATATGTTTGATAGTTATGCAGAGCAGTCCGTCTATGAAATCACAAAATCCCTGGTAGCAGAATTTGAAAAGCGTGCCTGCGTCTTCTTTGAAAATAAGGAAGAGCTGGAGCGGGCTTTGTTTTCCCATATCAATACTTCTCTATATCGTTACCGCTATGGCGTACAGATTGGTAACCAGATGACAAAGGATATTATAAGGGAATATCCGAACCTGTTTGAAATCACAAGGCATGTATCAAAATATCTTGAGCAGCTGGTAGGACTTCCGATACCGGACAGTGAGGTGGCTTATCTTGCTTTGCATTTTGGCTCTTATCTTAAGGTTTCCCAAGAGGAGAAGGGTGAGCTTCGGATATTGATTATCTGTGTAAACGGTATATCGACAGGTAATATGTTAAAAAGAGAGGTGCAGAACCTTCTGCCGGAAGCGAAAATTGTGGGTGTAGCTGCTGCTATGGATATGTTTAAGGCACAAAAGGTGTGCGATCTGGTGATTTCGACGGTAAAGGTAGAAAGCCTAGTACCGGTGATTCAGGTACATCCAATATTGACAGATTATGACAGGAGGCTGATTTTAAAATACCGCAAAAAGAATATAGAAAAACAGAAGAATCGAAATGAGTGTATTTTTGATACGGTTAAAAAATACGTTGCACCGGAAAACTATGAGGCTCTCCGGCGGGACTTAGAGGCTTGCATGCAGGAGGAGTCGGGAGGCGAAAAGATATATAAGGAACAGGCCGGACTTTTAGGTCGCCTTAAGAAAAACCGTGTGCAGATATTAGAGGGACATTTTCAATGGCAGGAGGCTGTACGGTGTGCAGGGAAAAGTCTTGTAGAGGCTGGAAGCATAGAGAAACGGTATCTGGAAAAAATTATATCCCAGATACTTTATTATGGTCCTTTTATGTTTTTAAATCAGGGACTTGTACTGGCCCATGCAAAGCCGGAGGATGGCGTAAACTACATGGATGTAGCATTGACCGTTTTTAAGGAGCCCGTCGCTTTTTCTGAGTATCACTATGCTAAAATTATTATTACCCTGGCCGTGGAGGACCAGGAAAGGCATCTTGGTATTTTAAAGGATATCATGGCGGTTTTTGGGGAGGAAAGGCATACAGAGGAGCTGGCACTCTTAGCTTCATCAGAAGAGATTTTAAAATATATGCAGCAGTATATTCATGAAAGAAAGGAATAGGAATACAAAATTTTGCACAAGGCGAGAACATTTCTTGGACTTCTGTTTGTGAAAAATGGATGATATGATAAGTCCATCTAAAACAGAAACGGAGGAAATGAAATGAGCAAAATCGATGAGATTACAAGAGAAGCCTGGATCATGAGTACATTTCCGGAATGGGGAACCTGGCTTAATGAGGAAATCGAAGACGAAAAGGTAGCTCCTGGAAATGTAGCGATGTGGTGGTTAGGCTGCACTGGCCTCTGGATTAAAACGCCACAGGATTGTAATGTTACTATAGACTTGTGGTGTGGAAATGGCAAGAGAACTCATGGCGATGGAAAAATGAAGGTTGGACATCAGATGGCAAATATGTGTGGTGCAAGAGCCATGCAGCCAAACTTAAGAGCCGTGCCTTTTGTCATTGATCCATTTGCAATTAAGCAGGTAGACGCCGTGCTTGCAACCCATTATCATCAGGATCATATGAGTGCGGAATATGCGGCACATGTGATTCAGAGTAAGATGACAACAACGGATGAAAATGGAAAGGAAATCCCGGTACCATTTATCGGACCAAAGAAGTCAGTGGAGCTATGGCAGAAATGGGGAGTTCCGGCAGAACGTTGCATTACCGTAAAACCAGGAGATACGATTAAAATCAAGGATTTGGAAATTGTTGCTTTAGACTCCTTTGACAGAACCTGTATTGTGACAACAGATTCCCAGGGACCGGACAGAGAAGAGCTGACAGGAAAGTGCCCGACAGATATGGATGATAAGGCTGTAAATTACCTGATTAAGACACCGGGCGGTAATATTTACCACAGCGGAGATTCCCATTATTCCATCTATTTTGCAAAGCATGGAAAGGATTATGATGTGGATGTTGCCTTTGGCTCCTATGGAGAAAATCCAATTGGAATGGCTGATAAGATGACCTCCTGTGACATTTTAAGAATGGCAGAAGCTTTGCAGTGCAAGGTTGTTATTCCAATCCATTATGATGTATGGACTAATTTCATGGCAGATGCCAATGAAATTCGGGTTCTTTATGAAATGAAGAAGGACCGTTTAGATTATAAATTCCACCCATTTTTCTGGGAGGTGGGCGGAAAATATGTATATCCGCAGGATAAGGATAAAAAAGCATATCATCACAGAAGAGGATTTGAGGATTGCTTCGAAGCACCACAGAATATTCCGTTCAGATCCTGTCTGTAGGAAAAGATTTTGGAGGAGAGACATGTTAAAAGAGTTTGTGATGAAAAAACATTATAAATTTGCAGAATCTGCAGTGGACTGGAAAGAGGCTATTCGTATGAGCTGTGAGCCGCTGGAACTGGATGGGACTGTAGATGCAGGTTATAAAGAGGCACTGGTACACTGTGTGGAGGAGTATGGTCCGTATATCGTGATTATGCCAAAGGTTGCTATGCCCCATTCTCAGGAGGGAGCGAAGGGGGTTCATAAAACAGCCATTAGTTTTATGAAGCTTGATAAGCCGGTGAGCTTTGAACCGGGCAATCCGGAGATGGATGCACAGTTATTTTTTACGCTAGCTTCCTGTAATTCATCGGAACACTTAAACAATATGTCGAGATTATCGGAAATGTTAATGAATGAGGAATTAATTGAACAGCTTCTGGAGGCAGAGTCAGAGGAGGATTTACTCCGGCTTCAGAAGGAGTATTTGGGTTAGATGCGAAAGGAGAAGAGTGAGAATGGAAATATTAATGAAGATATGGGCGTATTTTGCAACAAACATCTTACAGCAGCCGGCATTTATGATTGGTCTGATTGTAATGTTAGGCTATATATTACTGAAAAAGCCATGGTATGATATCCTGGCAGGTACCTTAAAGGCAATTGTAGGTTATTTTATTCTGGCGGCAGGCTCCAGTGGACTGGTATCTAACTTTCGTCCGGTACTGACAGGACTTAAGGATCGTTTTAATCTGGATGCGATGGTAATTGATCCGTATTTCGGACAGAATGCAGTAACTGCCGGTGTAGAAGAGGTATTCGGCAAGGGCTTCGGTCAGGCTATGATTCTTTTGTTGATTGCATTTATTGTAAATATTTTACTGGTACGTTTCAGCAGGGTAACAAAGCTTCGTGCGTTATTTACCACAGGACATGTACAGGTACAGCAGGCAGCGACTGCTTACTGGTTGATTATGTTTGCCTGTCCGTTTCTGTTAAAGAATGATATGGTAATGCTTATTGTTATGGCACTGGTGCTTGGCCTTTACTGGGCTGTAGGTGCAAACCTGACGATTAAGCCGTGTCAGGAGGTAACCGATGGTGCCGGCTTCTGCCTGGCTCATCAGCAGATGTTTGGTGTAGCTTTTAACTACTGGCTGGCAGAAAAGTTATTTGGAAAGAAAAACAAGGAAGGTAAGGATGTAAAGAAAATTGAGGATATTGAGCTTCCGGGCTTTATGTCTGTCTTTAATGATAACATGGTATGTACCTCAATTCTGATGCTGGTTTTCTTTGGAATAATCCTGACTATTTTAGGAAGAGACTATTTAGTAGCGAATGGTTTCTTGGCAGAGGGTGCCAGCATGTTGTTCTATGTAATTAAAACCTGTTTACATTTTGCAGTATATCTGGCAATCCTGCAGTTAGGTGTCAGAACCTTCGTAACTGAGCTGACAGCTTCCTTCCAGGGGATTGCAGATAAGCTTTTACCAGGTGCTATCCCAGGTGTAGACTGTGCCGTTATCTTCGGTTTTGGTGCTGCTAATGCGGTACCGATTGGCTTCCTGGCAGGTTTTGCAGGACAGATTTTGGCTATAATTGCATTAATTGTATTAAAGAGCCCTGTTTTAGTAATTTGCGGATTCGTTCCGGTATTCTTTGACAATGCAAGTATTGGTATTTTTGCAAATGAAAAGGGTGGTATTAAGGCAGCACTTGTTTTACCATTTATTTCTGGTCTTTGTCAGGTATTTGGTTCCGCCCTTATCGCTGGATGGGTTGGAATGGCAGCTTATGGCGGATACCTTGGTATGTGGGACTGGGCAGTTGTATGGCCGGTAATGACAGGAGTTATGAAGTTCTTAAGCTATGCAGGTATTGCAATTGTGGTTATAGCACTGGCTCTTATTCCACAGCTTCAGTATAGAAAGGACAAGGAAGGCTACTTCATGATGACTGAGGATTATGAGAAATATAAAGAAATAAAGGCAGTAAAAAATTAATTAAAGGATGTTTTAATTTTGAAGGGATGATAGAAGATGAATCAAGATAATTTGAAATTTTTAGTATGCTGTGCCAATGGTGCAGGCTCTAGCTTAATGATGAAAATGACAATGCAGAAGGTATTGGATAAGGTGGGATTAAAGCCTGCCAAGGTGCATCACTGTGCTCTTTCTGAGGGAAAGACGGCAGCCACTCAGTACGATGTTGTATTTTGTGCACAGAATTTTGCCAATATGTTTGCGGATGCACAAAAAAAGGGAACGATTGTAATTGGACTTCGTAATATCATGTCAGCAGCAGAAATTGAAGAAAAAATGAAGGAGCATGGAATTATTGAATAAGGATGGTGGAAGTAATGGAAAAGGCATATACCCTTGGCTTATATGAAAAAGCAATGCCACCCTTTCTTTCCTGGAAGGAAAAGCTTTTAGCGGCAAAAGAAGCAGGCTTTGATTTTGTAGAAATCAGTATTGATGAGACAGAGGAAAAGCTTTGCAGACTCGACATGTCAAAGGAAGAGCGTCTTGGGCTCATAAGCCTTATGATGGAAACAGGAATGCCGATTCGTACCATGTGCCTGTCCGGGCATCGGAAATATCCCTTTGGAAGTAACAAATCAGAGGACTGTAAACGTTCTCTGGAAATTATGAAAAAAGCAATTGAGCTGGCGGATGACCTGGGAATCCGGGTCATCCAGCTGGCAGGCTATGACGTATATTATGAGGAATCCAGTCTGGAGACAAAAAAGAGATTTCTTTCCAATCTTAAGGAGGCTGTTTGCCTGGCAGAAAAGTCAGGGATTATCCTTGGCTTTGAGACGATGGAAACAGAGTTTATGAATACTGTAGAAAAGGCAATGAAGTATGTAACTCTGGTTGATTCTGCTTATCTTTCCGTGTATCCGGATATCGGGAATCTTACGAATGCGGCAGTTACCTACAAAACCGATGTACTGGAGGACTTATATCTGGGGAAAGGCCATCTTGCAGCCATGCATTTAAAGGAAACTGTACCTGGAAAATTCCGCGAAATTCCTTTTGGAACAGGACATGTGGATTTTGAAGCAGCAATTCAGGCAGCATGGGAGCTGGGGGTCCGTAAGTTTGTTGCGGAATTCTGGTATGTAGGAAATCCTGACTGGAAAGAGGATTTAAAGTCAGCCCATGACCGGTTTGCCACACTTTTAAATCAGAGGTAGATAGATGAAAGTAAAAAAGACAGTAATTTCAAATCTTACAAAGTGCTATTCAATTGCACCATTAGTTTATGATAATCAGAAGTATTTTTTGGTAGCAGCAGAAAAGATAGACCGCTGTATTTTATTTGACAGGAATGGTAAAGAGACTGACACCGTCTTTAGTGAACCGGGCGGTGTTATGAGTATGGTACAGGTGCCGGGAAGCAATGGACAGTTTCTGGCAACTCAGAAGTTTTATTCGCCAAATGATTCCAAGGAAGCGAAAATTGTTATTGTGACACCAGGAAAAAAGGGTGACTGGGAGGTACGGACACTAGTAGAGCTTCCTCATGTCCATCGCTTTGATATTGTAGAACGAAATGGCGTACATTATTTAATTGCCTGTACGTTAAAATCTGGTCATGAATACAAGGATGATTGGTCTATGCCGGGAAAGGTTTATGCAGCACGTCTTCCAGAAAATCTAGAGGAATATGATGCTGAGCATCCGCTGGAGCTTACTGTAATTAAGGATAATATGCTGAAAAATCATGGCTATTACCGTGTAAGGGAAGAAGAGTATGATACCTGTGTAATTTCTGCTGACTGCGGTGTATTTCAATTTGTGCCGCCGGAGAGTCCGGATAAGAACTGGGGAATCAGACAGCTGCTTTCTACACCAGCCAGTGATGCTGTTTTGGTAGATTTAAATAACGATGGCGAAAAAGAGCTTTTAGTGCTTTCACCTTTTCATGGAGATGAAATCAGTATTTATGAAAAGAAACAGGGCTGCTTTGTAAAGGCTTATGAATATGAAAAAAAAGCAGAATTTACTCATGCCATTTACGGTGGCAGCTTAGGTGGTAAACAGGTAGGAATTGTCGGACACCGAAAGGGAGAACGCGATCTTCTTATCTTTACCTATGATGCTGCCTCCTCCTCTTATCAGGTAAGGATTATTGACCACGATTGTGGCCCTGCCAATGTATATTGCTTTGAGGAAAATGACAGAAATATTATTATTTCTGCTAATCGGGAGACCGATGAAATTGCGATGTATGAGATAGGTGAAATATAGGATATGGAGGTGAGAATAATGCTGGAGGCATTAAAAAAAGAGGTTTATGAAGCAAATATGCTTCTTCCGGAATATGGTCTTGTTACCTTTACCTGGGGAAATGTCAGTGGCATTGACAGAGAAAGGGGACTGTTTGTCATCAAGCCAAGCGGTGTGGAATATGACCTCTTAAAGCCAGAGGATATGGTAGTTGTTGATTTGTGTGGAAATAAGGTAGAGGGAGAATATAATCCTTCTTCCGATACGGCAACCCATGTTGTGCTTTATAATCGTTTTCCAAAGGTGGGCGGTATTGTACATACCCATTCAACCTGGGCTACCAGCTGGGCACAGTCCGGCCGCGGTATTCCATGCTATGGTACAACCCATGCCGATTATCTGTATGGTGAGGTACCCTGTGTGCGGAATCTGACAAAGGAAGAGATAGATGAGGCCTATGAGAAGAACACCGGTACTTTGATTGCAGATGAATTTGAGAAAAGAAACCTTGACTATATTGCGACACCGGCAGTTCTTTGTAAGAATCATGGTCCCTTTACCTGGGGGAAGGATGCTATGGAGGCAGTTCATAATGCGGTTGTACTGGAGGAGGTTGGAAAAATGGCAGCAAACTGTGAGATGATTCAACCAAAGGCTCAGGCAGCACCACAGGAGCTACAGGATAAGCACTATTATCGAAAGCATGGAGCCAATGCCTATTATGGGCAGATAAACAGAGGCGGAGTATGATAAAAGCAGTTTTTTTTGATATTGATGACACGTTATATTCTTTTACTAGACTGCATAGGGAAGGAATGAGGCGGGTATTTGATTATGCAAAAGGGGAACTTGGTATTGACAAAGCAATGCTTCAAAGAGCTTTAGAGCAGGCAATGAAGGAAATTGCGGACTATACAGCCCTGGATAGTCCGGTAACCCATAATCGGCAGATACGTTTTCAGAATGCCCTGACACTTCTTAAAAAGCCGATTTATCCCCATGGGTCAAGGATGTATGAGCTGTATTGGGACAGCATTTTAGAAGGAGCTACGCCTGAGCCCGGGCTTATTAAGCTTTTAGAAGGGCTGAAGAAAAAAGGTATTTATCTGGGAATTGGTACAGATATGACCTCCTGGATTCAGAATAAAAAGCTTGAAAAGCTGGGAATTGCTGCTTACTTTGATGTCAAACCGCAGATTATCTCGGGCGATTTCCGCAGATTATTTCAGACGGAAACAC
>NZ_LNAM01000177.1:0-4397 GCF_001461035.1 Acetivibrio ethanolgignens
TAGCGGATATCCTGATGCAGCTGTATCTGGCATGGTGTCCACTGATAAAGGAGATAAAAAATGATTAAAATAGCTAATGTCCACAAAGAATATGTATCATTGAACAAAAGAAGAACCTGTGTATTAGAAAACATAGAACTAGAAATAAAAGAAGGCGAAGTAATTGCATTACTTGGGCATAATGGTTCTGGCAAATCTACTTTATTAAAGTGCATTTGTGGTGTGTTAAAGCCCACCTCTGGTGAAGTATTGATTGAAGAGAAAAATTCTTTTAAATATAGAAAACAACTTATAAAGAATATGGGGGTAATTTTTAACCAAAAAAGCTCTTTTATTATTGATTTATCCGTTTCTGATAATTTAAAATTTTTTAAGGCCATCTATAATTTATCAGATAACACATATGAAAAAAATTTTAATTATTTAAATAGCTTCCTAGATATAAATGAATTACTGGAAAAACCATATCGTAAATTAAGCTTTGGAGAGAGAGTAAAATGCGAAATAATATCTATTTTGCTTCATGATCCAAAATACATAATATTAGATGAACCAACAATTGGTTTAGACTACAATGCAAAAAAAGGATTATATAACCTCATAAATGAGCTTAAAAAAAATGGAAAATCAATAATTATTACAACCCATGAGGTTGATTATATAGAGGGGGTATGTGATAAGACCGTGATTTTGAAAAATGGAAGAATTGCATATTGTGGTAATCCTAAAGCTGTCACAGATAAAATAGGACTGAATAAGAAAATTATTATTTCATATACAGATATTCTTGACCAAAACAAAGCTATATTATTCTCAAAAAAATGTCATGAAATAAATGAAAATTCACTGATTTTATTTCTTAGCCATGCTAATGAATTCGATGATATAGTTAAAGAGGCCTTGGAGGCATATAAGGTTAGTTCTATAAATGTTGAAGAAATAAATATAAGAGAGGTACTTGAAGATGTTCTTTCGCAAGGAAATTAATATAATCAAGCTTTTATTTTCATTTGAAATAAGAAGATTTAAATATTATAAAAAAGATGCAATAATAAATGTTTTTAGCAAATTCATTTACTTATTATTAAATTTATTATTTTGGTATGTTATTAATTCCAAAAATTATAAATTACCTGGTTGGAGTTATAATAATGTAATTGTATTTATAGCATTTTCCGAGTTATTTTACGGATTGAACAATGCTTTTTTTTCGATGGCTTCAAGATTTTGGTATTATATTTATAATGCAATCCTTGATAACACTCTGACCAGGCCGTTGGATCCCAGAGTCAGATTTATTATTCTAAATATTGATTATGTAGAGATTATTCTCACATTTCTGGAATTTATTTTTTTACTTATTGTATCAAACACAAAGATTAGCATTACCTCCGTTTTATTTGGAGTTATAATAGTTATTATGGCAAATATTGTATTGTCATTGATAAGGTTATGTGGTAGCTATTTTGCTTTTTGGCATGGAAAAATGAGTGCTATATGTGAAGTATCTGATGCCCTGACTTCATTTAACAAATATCCCTTGACTATAATGCCTCCCATTATTATATATATTTTTAAGTTTTTAGTTCCATTTTATTTCTTTAGTACATTTTCGGCTGAAATAGTATGTAATTTAGTTGGGATAAAAACGATAAGTATTTCTATTGCAGGCATGATTATTAATATAATTTTGTGGCTTGTAATAAATAATATTATTTGGAAAAAAGGACTGGAAAGATATGAAAGCATTAACGGATAAATATATAATACTTATTAATACGTATGTGAAAGTCAATTTGAAATATCCATTGGAATTATTCTTAAAGCTCATATATTTACCTATACAGCTATTTATGTATATATTCCTTTGGAAATCTTTGCTATCCTATGATGCTTTTGAATTTTCATATATGATATGTTATTACTTGTTTGTTATTTTATTAGGATACGCTTTCCCATTTGCTCATATTGCAACTGATATTCAAAGTGATGTGGAGGGAGGCATATTATCTAATTTTTTAGTGAGGCCTATAGGATATATAGTACCAAAGGTATGTAAATTTATTGCTTGGATGGTATGCTACTCTGTGGTTTTTATACCAGCATTAATTTTTGTGTTTTTTTATGGTAATATAAAACCTTTAAATTTATTATATTTCTTTGTATACTTACTTATTGGGTTAGTTGTTGAGTTTTTACTGTGGTACAATGTCGGATTATTAGCTTTAAAAATAGAAAAAATCAGAGGTGCCATGACAGCATTTAAGGCATTAAGAATGTTAGCATCTGGTTCCTTGATTCCTATTTATCTGTTTCCTGATATACTTCAAGGGATCTTGATGTATTTGCCATTTAAATTATATATATATACTCCTATTAATGTTTTGTTATCAGGTGAAAGCTCAGAGGCTTTTTTCCTAAACATTTTAACAGGCATAATATGGGTCATGTTCCTTACTTTACTTGCAAAAATTCAATGGAGAAGTGGAATAGCAAAATTACAGATCAATATTTCATAAAAGGGATAATGCGTAAGCGATAAATAACCTGCTTATTACTGATAAAAAGAAAGCTGCACCTAGTCAGCCTTTCTTGCTGGGGCTAACGGCTGGGAATGAAAATTCTGTGTCAGCGGAATGTGCCGTATGTGCCAGGCTGAATGCTTTCGAAGCAGTCTCGGACTAAGCCGGCTGAAAGGAGGAACAGCGGTGCCTTCGGACAGCAGACTCTGCCTGATATTATACCACAGGAGCTACCTATATTGAAATGTAACTTTGACTGTATAGATGGGAATCGGGATGAGGGGAGTTCCTCTTAGATGTTCTTACCATTTATACAAAAAAAGAATAAGTCTGTAAGCGGTTTTTCTTGCTTACAAACTTATTATACGAGAAGAGATAAGATGAAAAAAATTAAAAAAATATTTTTGTTTATATTAATTATTATAATAGTTGTAGGTGTCCTTGTATTTATTTTAAGACTATACAACGACTATAAATATCGAAATGATGGTTTGTCTGCATCTGAATATTATAAAAATGTAACCAATATAGATTTGTATCCTAAAAACACAAAGGGTATTGATGTAAAATATGTTGATGAAGGTACTTTTCAAGGGTTTCATTTGAAACCTGAGAATAAGCTATACAAAGGAGTTGTCATTTGTTATGGTGGCTCAGAAGGTAGCCCGAATTTTGGTGAAGCTCAAAGATTAGCTGAAGAAGGTTATGAGACACTAGCCGTATTTATGTTTGGTATGAAAAATCAACAAAAAACATTAGTTAAAATTCCACTAGAGCAATTTGAAGATGTACTTAGTGTCTGCTGACTAAGCGGATATTTGTAAGTTCAAGCTCCTACCTTTACTCCAATCATGCCAGAATCGGAGTAACTGCAAAAGAGTGCAAGGTATTCGTGATGAACCCTAAACAGACTCATCACGAATACAGATAATGCGATAGAAGTCAACTGGGTTTCTTTCAGCTTCGTGCTAATGCAGTTCATCCCATAGCAACGTTTGCCCAGACTAAAGCTACGCTCTACTTCGATTCTATCGGTATTATCCTGATACACTTGTTTTTTATCCACTTTTGTTGTAGCACTTGGTCTGCCCAGCTTTGGACCTGATAACCGTATCCATGCTCCTTGCAATAATGCCTGTTTTCCCTGGTTCGGTATATCTGGTCTGCCAAAGAACGTACCGGATAATATCTGGTACGTTCTTTGAAGCGTTCTACCGCTTCAATCAGGCAGGTGCTCTCGTTGTATGCCTCGAAAGATATTTTTTCGATACGCCCATAGCCTTCACTGTCAAGGCTGAGATCAAATTTTTCACCAAATTCAACAGGTACTTTGACCTTCCCTCTGACAATCGGTCGAAGCCATGGCTGCGAGATGCTTACAATGCGATGCTCCACAGAATGGACTCTGTTAGCATACATATACTGTTGCTGTTCATACAGTTTGATGATGGTAAGATACCAGTCGATAGCCTTACCTGTCATGGCATATCCATCACTCATGAACTGTTCCAGATACCGCAGATCTCTTTTCACATAACCAAGCTGTTTGCGGTAGCGTCTGGGCAGCCTCAGACCATAGGATTTGCAAAATCGGTAAATGATGGTTTCCAGCTTTTCTCTTGCTTCGTTCAGAAGTGAGATATCCTGCGGATAACGGATATTTGCGGGTGCACAGTTTGCATCAATGGTCAGCGTTCCTTTGATTCGGTCAGCCAGTTTGATCCAGCGGTTATCCGGATTCATGTGGAGTCCCATAGGCTGGTATTTAGCTCCTTTATCCTTAAAATATGCAGGAAAACTGCAAGAAAAACGATTTGATTTTATCAAAACCCTTGCAAATATTATATCAGAAAGCGGGGAGAAAGTCAGTAAAAT
>NZ_LNAM01000177.1:4407-21974 GCF_001461035.1 Acetivibrio ethanolgignens
ATATCAGAAAGCGGGGAGAAAGTCAGTAAAATCAAGTGTTTTAAGCCTAATTAGCAGACACCAAGTAATGTTAAGGAGATGTATGCATGATAAATGTTAGTACCTTTGTCTATAATTCTTCAAAAAAAACTTTTAATACCGTCCCTCAATGTTCAATCTTAGAATTGCAAAAATTACCTGGGAGGCTCGAATATATTGATGGATATCTCTCGATTCAATATTTTGGATACGAGTTAATGGGAGAACAATACCATGATGACATTATCTTTTTATGGAACTTTATAATAAATGGAATACAAACATATCTTGAAAAAAAATATGTTTGTATTCCGTTCCCAGGCACCACCTCTGAATTGATAATAAAAGGCTTACCTAGAAATCAACTACTTTTTAGCATAGGTCAAAGAAAAGAAGTTCTCCCTTCTACAGAATTCCTAAACAGCTTACTATCTGCAGCCGATACATTCTTTAATTGGATAGGAGAAAATTTACAGGTTGAAACTATATCCAAAATGAAAAAAAACATATAAAATTAATAACCAAGCACATACCGATGATGATTGGTATGTGCTTTTTCTATAGCTTAACCCGAGAATTTCGTCGACTTACTAAATTCCATATCAAATTAACCGAACGCTTTGGGCTTACATATGCTCAGAATAAGTATAATGCCATAATTCAGGCGGCAAAGGAAACAACATCAAAACCAGAACATTCAAAGACTTCAGACTTAGTCTGTTCCCTTCTCCTTCCGGAAATAAAGCATTGAAAAGCCAAGTGCCAGAGCAATCCCCACTACAATACCAATACCTTCAGCACTCTTTAGTGGCATATATTGGGTTATCAGTCCATAAAAGCCTTCCTTTGCCACAAGTATGTAGCAGGTAACAACAACCGTCATAAACATAGCCGGAAGGTATGCCACCCAGTGGAATTTTCCTTGCTTCTTTAAATATACAGCTGCGGTCCAAAGTGCCATTGCAGCAAGTGTTTGATTTGCCCAGCTAAAGTATCTCCAAATAATGTTGAAATCAATAAATAAGAGCATAACTGCTACAGCAAAAACCGGAATAATTAGTTTAAATCTGTTGAGCTTACTTTTTTGCTCCAGCCTCAGTGCATCTGCCAGGGTCAATCGAATTGAGCGAAATGCGGTATCTCCCGAGGTGATTGGACAGACAACCACACCCAGAATGGCCAAAATCATACCAACCGGCCCCATCAGTCCAGAAGAAATTTTATTAACAATAACTGCTGCTTTTCCACCTTCCAAAGCAAGACCTTCCAGGCCGCCAAAAAATGTCATTGCAGCTGCTGCCCAAATCAAGGCAATAACTCCCTCTGCAATCATTGCACCATAAAATACTTTTCTTCCATCCTTCTCATTGCGGACACAGCGAGCCATCATAGGCGACTGGGTTGCATGAAAACCAGAAATAGCTCCACATGCAATGGAGATAAACAGATATGGAAAAATTGACTTTCCTTCCACATGCGGATTGGAAAAAGCAAACTCTGGAATCTGCATAAAATATCCCTGAGTAATCATTCCAATTATAATACCTGCTGCCATGATAAACAGAGAAACACCAAATATTGGGTATATTTTTCCAATTACCTTATCGATAGGAAGTACAGTTGCTACAATATAATAACCTAAAATTAAGGCAACAAAAACCCACCGATTCTGCCCTGTCAGATTTGCTAAAAGGTCTGCCGGACTAGATACAAAGACAACACCAACTAAAAGCAGTAAAATAACAGAAAAAAGAATCATTACCTTCTTTGCCAATGCTCCTAGATTTTCTCCTACCAATTCTGATACAGACGCACCCTTTGAGCGAAGAGACATCATTCCAACCAGGAAATCATGGACTGCACCGCCAAAGACAGACCCAAAGGTAATCCATAAAAAGGCATCCGCACCCCACATAGCACCTGCCACTGCTCCAAAAATCGGCCCAGTTCCTGCGATATTCAGAAACTGAATCAAAAATGCCTTCCAGGTTGGCAATTCAACAAAATCAATGCCATCTGCATATTTCATTGCCGGCACTTCCCGGCTCTCGCTTGAGCCAAAAATCTTATCTACTATCACTCCATAAATGACATATCCTAAAAACAGGATAATTACACAAGCTATAAAAGTAATCATTGGTAGCTCTCCTTCTTTTTTTTTGCTAATTTTACTATACAAAAACATTTTTCTAAAGTGTTTTTATGTTAAATACACTAAATTTATGGAGAAATGTAATATTTAGTAGCAAATATGTTCAAATCAAGGGCTCTAAATTAAAATTTTATTTCTTAGCTGCCTGATCTTTTCTCTTCCTACAGGTAAAACCGTTTTTTCAAAGCCCTTTAATCTTACCGCAAATCTCCCTCCTTCCCAGGGAAAAATGCTGACAATATATTTCAAATTAACCAAATAGCTTTTATGAATCCGAAAAAATCCTTTCTCCTCCAATTTCTTTTCATATTCTGATAAATACTGATTACTCCGGTAACCTCCCCTCACTGTATGTATGACGCATCCACGCCCTTGTCCATCAGTTTCAATATAAGCCACTGTATCAATGTCAATAAGCCTGCTTTCTCTTTCCTTATTCACACAAATCTTATCCAAAAAGCTTCCTCCTCCAATTTCGGCAGTTCCTTCCTTTTTAGAGCAATGCCGCTCCAAAATCTGGCGTAGCCTGCTCTCTTCATAAGGCTTTAGGATATAATCATCTACCTGAAGCTCAAAGGCCTGCATAGCGTATTCTGAATAGGCTGTAGAAAAAATAATTTTCGTACTGGGACTAAGCTTCTTTATCAAAGGCACCAAGTCAACTCCCTTGATATCTCCCAGATGGATATCAAGAAAAATCATATCATAGGTATCCTGGCTAATAAGCCTGATGCCATCTGCTCCACTATCTCCCTCCTGGATTTCTACCTTTCCTAAAATAGTCCGAAGTAAATACGAAAGCTCTCTTTGTGCCGGTCTCTCATCTTCTATAATTGCAATTTTCATAAATCTTACCCTCTGCTTTCTCCCCTTCACATAAGCGGTATTTCCAGCCGCACCTCTGCCCCAGCTTCTTTGTTGGAAAGCATAAGCCCCTGGTTACCCGGATAAATATTTTTTATCCTTCTGTGAACATTGTAAATTCCGGAGTAGCCTTCCTTTTCCTCTTTTTGAAACCGTTCCAGCTCCTCCCTGGGAAACCCTTTTCCCTGGTCTTGAACCTGAAAAAGAAGGGAATTTTTTCCCTTTTTTATAGAAATGTTAATATCTCTTGTCCCATCTTCCTTTGCTCCATATTTTACTGCATTTTCTACTAAGGGCTGCAGTAAAAGAGGCGGTATATTTCCATTTAATTCAGAATCGATTTCCCAGCAAACCCTTAGCTTGTCCTCAAATCTGGCAAATTCAATTTCCAGATAGCTTTTGATTGCCTTCACCTCATCTTTGAGTGAGATAAATTCTTTATTTATTTCCAGGGTATAACGGAAGTAATGACTCAATAGCAGTAACAGCTCTCGTGTCCGTTTTGGATTCTCCCTGCAAATGGAGGAAAGCGTATTCAATGTATTATACAAAAAATGTGGATTTATCTGTGCCTGCAAAGCCCGGAATTCCATTTTTCTTTTCATTTCAATCTCATAAGAGATTTTCGATAATTCCAGCATCGTAGAAAACAGCCTCGCCAGTCCTTCTACAAATAGTTTATCTGTATCTGTTGCAATACGCTGTTTTTTTGTTATAACAACCAGACCTCCCACAGAACCGTCTCCCTCCTTTAATGGTGCTGCAATGATACAAAAGCTTTTTTTCCCATCCTCAACACTCTGAAGAATAGTATCATCCACCGTTATAGCTCTTTTCACAAAGTCCACAGGATCCAATGGAAGGGATATCTCCTTACTGTCTGCCAGAATCTGCTCCGAATTAGTAATAATAGCTCTGAATTCAGGCATCGCCTGGCAAATAATATCAACCACCTTTTTCATAGCTACTTCATTATTCAGGCCATTCCTTAGATGAGGAAGGGATCTTTCAGCTATCTTCAGAACCTGACTCTGATGGTAGCTTATATCATAATCCCGTTCCAGATAAATACGATTAAAGGTAGAAAAAAACAGCATAGTTCCGAAAGAATTAATAAGAATCATCGGCAAAGCAATCACCTGCACCAGCTCCCATGCGGCCGAAAAAGGTTTTGCAATTAATAGTATGATTATCATTTGCAGGATTTGTGCACCAACAGCAATCAAGCCAGTTATAGCAAGAGATGTTTTTCTTTTTTCCAGATACAAATAAGCTACACTTCCAATCGCTCCCTCAAAAACTGTCGAAACTGCACAGGCAAAAGAAGTAAGCCCTGAGATATCAAAAAAATACCTGTGTATCCCTGCCAGAATGGCGGCCACCATTCCCACATAGGGTCCACCCAAAATACCTGCTGCTAAAACACCAATTACCCGTGTATTTACTATTGCTCCGTGTACCCCCAGCCCAATATATGTCGATACAATACTCATAACGCCAAAGATAATTCCCAACAGGAGTCTGTTTTCTATTTTTTCATCCTTTTTTATAAGTAGCCTTCTTACAAACTTAATATTAACCAACGTGCCTGCAATCAACAAAAGTATACCTACATTTAAAATTAATGTAATAAATAATTCTCTCTTCATGCCCTATTTTTATCTTTCCCTTTAATTTAAAAGGAGGATGGCTCCAATTAAAATATTACTCCATATCATATATCGGCAAAAATTGCAGCTTCCTTAAATCTCTTATAAAAATCAGTATACTGACTTTTCCCTCGTTATCTGGTAAAATATTTGCAAGTAACTAATTAATCTGCAAACACTAGATAAGAAGGTTGGAAGAGACATGTTATCAGAGAGAGGACTTCAGATAATAGAGAAGCTAATAGACAACAACCGGATACCAATTACATCAAAAACATTAGCATTACACCTCGGTGTATCTGAAAGAAGTGTTAAAACTTACATCAACGAGGTTTCAGATTTTTGCAGCGAACATGGAATGACCCTGAAAAGAAAAACGGGAACCGGCTTCGTGGCTGATTTTACAGAAGAACAGATAAAACAGATTAATGATATGAAACGAGACAAGATTCCAAAGAACTCAGAAAATACAATATCCATATTAACAGAGTAGCTGGACATGGTGTATTTATCTCCGGTGATGAATTTTCCATACGAAAGGCGATGAAAAATGGCTGTACCTATGCGATTGGAGATAAAAAGGTAGAAACTCTCTACGATTACAGAATCCATTTAGAGGAAGAATATCTTAATCTTTGGATAAACAATTTTGGTCAGGACAATTTTGAAAAGGCTGTCGAAGTGATACACCATATTGAGGATGAATACCATGTGACATATACAGACTACTCCTTTAGAATGCTGGCGGAATATATAAGCATTCAGCTGTTTAGAACACGGATGGGAAATGTGATTACTGAGAGTATTATTAAAGATGGAAAAACTCTGAGTAATCCTGAAATTGTGGAAAAGGTATCGAAATTATTTATGCAGTTGGGAAAGGTTCAGCTGAATGAATATGAAAAACAGTATATAGATGTATTGTTTGCCGCGGCGGCAGTTCAGTTGAAAAAAGATCGTCCCCGTGTGATTTCCGGCAGCATATTTGATAGTGAAAATGATAAATTATGTGATGAAATACTTTCTTATCTTTCAGAGATATTAAATGCGGATTTAACAGATAATGAACTCCTGAGAACAAGCCTTGAAGCTTTTCTTCCACCTTCATTTATCAGAACCCAGTATGGTCTGGAAGTAAGTAATCCTTTCTTGAGCGATATCAGAGAGATGTATTCGGGAATTTTAGCAACATGCTTTACCCTTGGAAAATTTTATGAGGAATACACAAATGCTATTCCTACGGATCATGAGATATCTTTTATTGCACTGTTTTTAGGTGGTGCATTTCATAGGAACGTAAAAAATGTTAAGGCAATTTTAATAGGAACCAGTGGAATTGCAGCGGCTAATATTGTTGCCCGAAAAATCGAAAGCAGGATGAATGATGTAAACATTATAGCAATACTATCATCTGGAAAAATAAATAGCTTAGACGATTATGATTTTGATATTATTTTGTCAATGCTTCCAAACTTCACTTATGGGAATAAGGTGGTACATATATCACCCATTGTCAGCAGGGAGGATGAAAGGAAAATAAAGGCTGCGTGCTTTGAAGCCCTGACCCATCCGAGGCTTGAAAATACAAATTTTAATGAATTAGTTGATACTGAGCATATTATGATTGTGAGGAAAAAGACGGAAAGAGATGCCATTTTAAAAGAAGCGTGTGAAATACTTTTTGATGGCGGTTATGTTAAAAAAGAGTTTTTTGATGATGTGATCAAACGAGAGCTTATTGAATCTACTGCAATAGGAAATGGTGTCGCAATTCCTCATGGAATGCCTGAAAATGTAATTAAACCAAAAGTGTTTTTGATACAGCTAAAGTATCCTGTAAATTGGGAAGGAAAGATGGTGAGGACGATTTTTCTTCTGGCATTAAACTTTAATAATATTGCAACAACGAAGGCATTTTTCTCAGATTTTACCAGAATTACAGGCTCTGAGGAAAGAATCCATGCGATACAAAAATGTGAAACAGTAGAAGAAATATGGGATCTATTGAAAGATGAATTGCACTAACCTTAGTGCAATTTTCCTTTTTTGTGATAATTGAAAAAGCTTAATAAACGACGTAAAATTAGATTACACGATGGTACTATAGTTTTAAGGAAAGGAGGAAATTAGTTTGGCTAAAGAACTTATGAGCGGAGAGATTGTCATGTTTGACGTTGAGTCCGACAGCTCTGAGGAAATCATCAGACTGATTGCTGACGCAATGGATAAGGATGACAGACTTATTGACAAGGAAGGTTATATAACAGACGTTATGTCTAGAGAAGCAAGCTCAAGTACAGCTGTTGGTTTCTCAATTGCTACACCACATTCTAAGTCAGTATATGTAAAAAGGCCATCGCTTGCTTTTGTTCGTCTCGCAAAACCAGTAAAATGGGATGGTACAGAAGAAGTTGACATGGTATTCCAGATAGGTGTTCCTTCACCGGGACAGGGCGACAGACATCTGGAGATTTTAGCAGGACTGTTCAGAAAGGTTATGCACGATGATTTCAGAGAACAATTGAGAAGCGCTAAGAATGCGGAAGAAGTTATTGAACTTATCGGCATGGTTTAATCCTAAGTTTAGGAGATATACTTAATGAAAAGGAGAAGGCTATGAAAGAATTACTTGATATTTTTAAAAACCTAAGAACACATCTTATGAACGGTGTATCTTATATGATACCGGTTGTTGTAGGTGGTGGTATTCTTATGGCAATCGCAGTATTAATTACAGGTGAAGGAGCAGCTCCGGGGTGGGGAGATGGTATTCCTTACTGGCTATGGACAATTGGGGCAGACGCTTTAGGATTTATGGTTCCTGTGCTTTCAGCATATATTGCTTATTCGATTGCTGACAGACCAGGTATTGCACCAGGCTTGGCAGGCGGTATTATGGCATTGAATATCCCTACAGGATTTAACGAAGCAGCCGGTACAGTTACATATGCTAGTGCTGGTTTCCTTGGTGGCATTGTTACAGGTATTGTAGCAGGTATTCTTGCCCAATACCTGAAGAAGATTCCTCTTCCAAAGTCAATGCAGTCATTGAAATCAATCATTATCATTCCTGTTGTATCAATTCTCGTAATCGGTATCGTAATGTTTGGGGCATTAGGCGGTCCTATTGCAGTGTTTATGGGGTGGTTAGAAGAATTATTAAGAGATGCCGCAGGTGGAAACGTTATGATTGTGAGTGCAATAGCTGGTCTTATGATTGCTTTTGACTTAGGTGGCCCTGTTAATAAGGTTGCATTTTCAATTTTAATGGTTGCATTTGTCGGTGATGGAATTTACACATTTGCAGCACCTGTCGGTATTGCTATTTGTATTCCACCAATTGGAGCAGGTGTAGCATCCTTAGTATTAAAAAGTAAATTCTCAAAAGAAGAAAGAAATGCAGGTATTGGTGCTATTGCAATGGGCTTCTGCGGCATTACAGAGGGTGCTATTTCCTATACGACAGCAGATCCTGTAAGAATGATTCCTATCAATATGATTTCATCAGCCATTGCAGCTGGACTTGCAGGTCTCCTGGGTGTTGGTAAAACGATGGCTGCATCATGGGGAGGACTTATTGTAACTCCGGTTATTTCAAGCCCATTATTATATGTAGCTTGTATTCTTGTTGGTGTTGCAATTTATGTAGCATTGTGTGCTGTATTTAAGAAAACTTACGTAGCAAAAGAAGAAGAAATCGAAGATATTGATATCAGCTTCGAATAAAAGCAAATAGTCACAGATAAAAATATAAGTTTTTAAAGAAGGAGCGTAAAGAATATGAAATTTTTAGCAGTTACAGCATGCCCATCAGGGGTTGCACATACTTATATGGCAGCAGAGGCGATTCAGCAGGCCTGTGAAAAAGCAGGTGTTGAGTGCAAGGTTGAAACACAGGGTTCTATTGGTATTGAAAATACTATTACAGCAGAAGATGTTGCTTCTGCTGATGCAGTTATTTTAACAACAGATATGCCAATTAAAAATATAGAACGCTTTGACAATTTAAAGAAAGTTAAAATTGGGATCAGCCCGGCTATTAAACAGGCAGATGCTATAGTTGCAAAGATGATAAGTATGCTTAAAGAATAAGGCAGAAAATAGGAGAAATGAGCATATGGTAAGCAGAACATTCATAGTAAATAATCCGGAGGGATTACATATGAGGCCGGCAGGTGTTGTCGCAAAAGAGATGGGAAGGTTTTCCTGCAATGTAACAATTGTATTTGGAGATAAGAAAATCAATGCAAAGAGCATTATTACCATTATTTCAGCCTGTATTAAGAGGGGCGCAGAGGTTACATTTGAATGTGACGGCGAAGACGAGGAGGCAGCAATGGAGAAGATTATAGAACTCGAGAGTCAGAATTTTGGTGAATAGCAGGTGGATATGTTGAATAATTTAGTTAAAACAGAAAGAATTGATGTTTTAAAAAACAGAATGCTTTCAGTTCCAAGATATGCCTCTATTGAACAGGCTAAAATAATTACAGACACATATAAAGAGCATGAGAAGGAACTGAGAATTGTGCAGAGAGCATATTCTTTAAAAAATTGCTTAGAGAAAATAGGCATCAGCGTAGAACCGGAGGAACTGATTGTCGGAAACAGAACAGCTGGAGTAAGGTACGGTGTTGTTTTTCCAGAAAGCGGCAGCACATGGGTAGATAAGGAGTTTGAAACTCTTCCTACAAGACCACAGGATAAATTTAATGTTAATGAGGAAGATATTAAATATTTTAGAGAGGTTATATATCCGTACTGGCAGGGAAAATCTTTAGAGGATGTTTTAAAGGCACGCTATGGTAAGGAAATTGAAGAGATTTCCAAGGTGGCAAAAATCAATCAGAAAGACCACGCACAGGGACATATTAATCCTGACTGCGAAGGCTGGCTGAAAAAAGGCCCTGCAGGTCTTAAAGCGGAAGCAGAAGAACATCTGGCAAAAGAAACAGATGAAGAAAAGAAGCTTTTCTATAAGAGTGTTGTTACCGTTATGGAAGGCACAATTAACTTTATTATGAGATACCATGATTTGTTATTGCAGCAGGCAAAGGATAATCCGGAATGGGCAGGTAATATGAAAAAAGTTGCAGAGATTTGCAAAAGCATCGCCAAAAGACCACCGGTTACTTTCCATGAAGCAACACAGTCATTATGGTTCTTGTTTGTGATTTTACACATGGAGTCTAATGCCTCCTCATTCTCACCAGGAAGAATGGATGTGTATATGTATCCATATTACAAGCATGACAAAGAAAATGGAATAAGCGACCAGGCGATTCTGGAGATTATAGAGAGCTTATGGCTGAAATTTAATGAAATTGTATATATGAGAAATGCTAACAGTGCAAAATTCTTCGCCGGCTTCCCTATCGGATTTAATATTGCCTTGGGCGGACAGGATACAAAGGGTGAACCTTTTGAAAATGAACTCTCATACCTGCTGTTAAAAGCACAGGAGCACATCGGACTTCCACAGCCGAACCTTTCTGTAAGGCTTTGTGAAAAAACCAGCGACAAGTTGTTAAAGGCAGCGATTAAGGTTGTTTCCTTAGGAAGCGGTATGCCACAGTTCTTTAATGACAAGGCGATTATTCCGGCAATGATTAATGACCTTGGAATCAGTGAGCGGGATGCAATGAATTATGCTATTGTAGGCTGTGTAGAATTGACGACGCAGGGAGATAACCTTGGATGGTCAGATGCAGCGATGTTTAACTTAAACAAGGCATTAGAGCTTACCCTCACAGGTGGCAAATGCCTCCTTACAGGAAAACAGCTGGCACCAGACAGGGGCAATCTTACAACATACGAGACATTTGAAGACTTAGAGGAAGCCTTCCGTCAGAACATAGATTATTTTATGGATAAGATGATTTTAGCATGCGAGCAGGTAGAACAGGCACATATGGATCTTCTTCCTACTCCATTCCTTTCTTCAGTTATTAACAACTGTATGGAAAATGGTATTGATGTAACAAAGGGCGGTGCAAAATATAACCTTTCAGGCATCCAAATGATTCAGGTGGCAAATCTGGCAGACAGTCTGGCAGCAATTAAGCAGCTGGTATTTGATGAGAAGAAAGTATCAAAAGAGAGGCTTTGGAAAGCATTAGAAAATAACTATAAAGATGACGAAATGTTAAGAACGATGCTACTTAACAAAGTTCCAAAATATGGTAATGATGTTGCTTGGGTTGATCATCTCGGTGCTAAGTGGGCAAAATATTTCCGTGAGAGAATCGGGCAGTATACAAATTATCGTGGAGGTAAGTACCATACAGGTATGTATACAGTTTCTGCTCATGTCCCTATGGGTGAGAATGTAGGAGCATCCCCGGATGGCAGATATGCAGGTACCCCTTTAGCAGACGGAGGAATGTCACCGGTTTATGGAAGAGACGAAAATGGTCCTACAGCCGTTTTAAAATCAGTTTCCAGACTGGATAAGAGCTGGACCACAAACGGTGGACTTCTCAATATGAAATTTCTGCCGGAATTCTTTAAAACGGAAAACGGTATAGATAAATTTGCCAGGATGCTCAGAGCCTTCGTGGATCTTGAGATACCACACATTCAGTTCAACGTTGTGAGAAAAGAGGACCTAATGTCAGCAAAGAAAAACCCTGAGCATTACAGAAATCTTACCGTCAGAGTTGCAGGATATACAGCTTACTTTGTTGAACTGGCAGGAGAACTTCAGGATGAAATTATCGCAAGAACAAGTTATAATGATATTTAAAAAGGTGTTGACATTAATTTGAAGGGTTATGTTTTCGATTTTAAAAGATTTTCAACCCATGACGGGCATGGCATCAGAACAACAGTTTTCTTAAAAGGCTGCACCATTAACTGTGTCTGGTGTCATAATCCGGAGGGAATATCAATAAGACAAAGACCACTATATTTTCTGAACAAATGTATACATTGTAATACATGTGTACATTTGGCGGAAAATGAAGGTGTGAAGGAAATTAACGGAAAAATCAAACTGGATATCTCTAAAAACGAGAACTGGCATTATATTATCGATAGCTGTCCGTCAGCTGCATTGACTATGGATTCAAGAGAGATGACAGTGCAGGAAGTGGTAGAGGAAGCCTGCAAAGATGAACCATTTTTCAAATATGGAGGAGGTGTTACTTTGTCAGGAGGTGAGCCTTTATTTCAGCATGCATTTGCTATAGAGATTTTAAAGGGGCTCAGAGAGAAAAATATAGCAACCACCATAGAAACGGCATCTCATATTCCAACAAAGCTATATCAGGAAGCAATGAACTATGTAGATTATGTGTTTGCTGATTTAAAGATCATAGACAGTAGGCAGCATAAGAAGTATACGGGAGTAACTAATGAATTAATTAAACAGAATTTAGAATGGCTGCTTACATCAGATAAGGCAGAAAATGTAATTATCAGAACACCACTCATTCCTGATATGACTGCTACAGAAGAGAACATTGCCGAAATCGCCCGGTTTATCAGCGGCTTGTATCAGGAGGTAAAGTACGAAATTTTAAATTACAATCCACTGGCTCAGGCAAAGTACGACATGGTAGATAAAGCTTTTTGTTTTGAAAAAAATCGGCCATCCTACAGCGATAACCAGATGCGGGCATTTGGTAAGATTGCCGCAGATAACGGCATTAAAAATCTTATTCTGGAGATTTGAAGAGAAAGACCATGGCTATATTAACAATTCACAATTTTCTTCTAAGAGACTGGAACCCATTATATACGGAATGTAGAAATATTGTAATTGCAAGCAGGTCTGCACAGCCGCCATGACTGATATTTTCTTTTATAAACTGTTCATCCAGCTTTATCAGCTCTTCCACGGCACCTTTCCTATAAGCACCGCCATTTTTCAAAAACTGTCTGGCAATATTCTGTGTATACTCTAATGTTTTCTCGCTGGTGCGGTAAATTACATTGGTATCCTCTGCCTGTGCCATAAACTCCATTAAAACCTGGAGCTTTATTTCGTTCCATCCATATCCTTTTCTAATTCCCTCCTGCATTACCGGAAGACCAATCGTCCGTATGGAAGCATACCCACCCAGAGCCTCACCTCTGACTCCCATGGTTCCCAGCCTTCTGTAAAGCTCTTCCCCATGGCTTCTATCTGTTTTCTTTTCCTGGATTGCTTTTAACTCTGCAATAAGAGCACTTCTCACCATATGCTGCTCTGTCCGTATCAGGTTCTTAACTGAAACGTACCCATCCCAGCGAAAACAGCTAGCTGCTGCAGCACAGAGAATGCCCAGAGAAAAGATTAAGCCCTTATGCGTATTTACATTTCCTGTCGCTGCATACATAGCTTTTTCTGCCTCTATTCCTATTTCCCTGAGCTCTGGGAAAACATCGGAGGGATGCTTCTGACTACGGTATCCTGCCTCTGCCATCCGAACAAAATATGGTCTTAAAACGCTGGCACTTCTTTCAAAAAGAGCTACATCCATATCTTTATGAGCTCCATTGGAATAGGTATCGACAAGCCCTGGCTTCGGTGTTGTATAAACCTCCTCAATAAGGGCTTCCCAGGCCATTTGTCCAAGCCATTCTTCTATCACCTGATTTCCAGAAGTGGCACCATACATAGTTTGCATATCAATCCCTCCAGTTATGTTATAAAAAACTACTGCTCGCGAAAGCTAAAGTCTTTTACCTTTCTAACAACGTCCATGATAGTACCATCACGGCTCTCAATGATACCTACAACACGGTCATCGAACTCTACTCTTTCCGGCTCTCCTGCAATCGAGTAAGCAATATCCCTTAGCTCCTCAATTGTCTTAAACGGAAGGTCTACATCCTTCATACACTCAATCAGATCCTGTCTTGCCGGATTAATTGCTATACCATAGTCTGTAATAACTACGTCTATGGACTCACCTGGTGTGGTTACCGTAGTTACATCGCTACAAATTGCCGGAATTCTGCCCTGAAGCAGCGGAGCGATTACAATGGTACATTTTGCTCCGGCAGCGGTGTCAGGGTGTCCTCCCTGGGCTCCGGTAATCATTCCATCGGAACCAACTACTACGTTACAGTTAAAGTGAACGTCTACCTCCAGGGCAGCTAGAATAACAAAATCAAGCTTATTTACCACAGCTCCCTTGTTAAATGGGTCTGCGTATTCACCGGCAGAAATCCGGAAATGCTTTAAGTTCTTTACGGATTCTACCGCATCCAAATCAAAGTCCTGGGTATCTAACAGGCAGTCTACCTGGTTATTCTTTAATAAGTCACACATTGGCTTGGTCAGTCCGCCAACACCAAAACGCATCCGGATATTTCTCTCCTGCATAATCTTTGCCAGAGAGATGGTAGATGCAATGGATGCACCGCCAACACCGGTCTGATAGGAGAAACCATCCTTAAAGTATGGAGTATTCACAACAAACCGGGTACAGTAATCTGCCATCATCAGCTTTCTCATATCTGTGGTAGGCTTAGCTGCTCCCGTTGCAATTTTCTTCGGATCACCGATGCTTTCCACCTCTACGACATAGTCTACCTTTGTCATGCTGATATGGGCCGGGAAGTTCGGGAATGGCACCAGGGTATCGGTAATCGCTACTACCTTGTCCGCATAATCCCCATCTACCATCGCATAGGAAAGCACACCACAGTTACTCTTTCCACCGATACCACGGCAGTTGCCATAGTCATCACAGGTCGGTGCACCAATAAAGGCAATGTCAATTCTTGTCTCGCCACTCTCAATGGCACGGACACGTCCGCCATGAGAACGCATGATAGCCAGGCCCTTCAGCCTTCCATGGGAGATTGCCTCTCCAATCTTTCCACGTACACCAGAGGACTGGATGTTGGTAATAGTTCCATCTTCAATATAAGGCACGATTGGGTCATGAGCCTTTCCTAAGGAGCTGGCACAGATGGTAATATCCTTGATTCCCATCTTATGTACCTCTTCCATGACCATATTTACGATATAGTCACCTTCCCGGAAGTGGTGGTGGAAGCCCAGGGTCATGCCGTCCTTAATCCCACATTTTACCAATGCCTCATGGATATCCTTCAATAACTTGCTCTCTGTATTGTTGATGACACATCTGGTATTCGGGCCATCCTTTTTATATACATAACCGTCTCTGTAGTGGTTTCCCTGGAAAACCTCTTTTCCGGTCATCTCAAGAATTTCTTCTGGTATTTCTCTTCCAACTGCATTTATCATCTTATAAATCCCCCTTATACACACCGGATGCTTTTGCCAGGGCGATGGTACGCTTTGCTCCATCATAGAAGGCGATGTCAATCATCTTGCCATCTACGGTGAATACACCGATACCCTGGGCACTCTTTTCATCAATTTCCTTTACTACCTTTTCCGCAAAGATAATATCCTTTTCGGTCGGTGTAAAGATTTCATGTACGACATTAATCTGTCTCGGGTTGATAATGGACTTTCCGTCAAAGCCCATCAGATGAATGGTTTCTACGTCCTTACGGAAGCCTTCCATATTATCTAAGTTGGTATATACGGTGTCAAAGCACTGTACACCGGCTGCTCTTGCTGCAATGAGCATGTTCTGTCTGGCTCCCATCAGCTCAATACCGGTACCAGTGATATGGGTCTGTAAATCCTTGGTATAGTCACCGCCGGATAAGGCGATACCAAAGATACGGTCAGAAGCCTCGCAGATATCCAGGGCACGCATAACACCCTTAGCAGACTCCAGGGCTGCCATAATGAGGGTTTTTCCCTCCTCTACGCCGAATTCCTTCTCGGCAGCGATAACAGCTTCCTCCACCATCCTGACATCCTGGCCACTCTCGGTCTTAGGAATACGGATGGCATCACAGCCGCCGGCCACACAGACACGGACATCCTCTCTCCAGTATGGAGTATCCAGGGCGTTGATTCGTACAACACGCTCTACACCCCGATAATCAATTTCCTGCAGGGCATGGTATAAAGAGAAACGAGCGGCGTCCTTCTGGTTCTGTGCGACAGCATCCTCCAGATCCAGCATGATGCTGTCTGGTTTATAGATATACGGATCCTTAATCAGGCCCGGCTTCTGCACATTTAAGAACATCATGGTTCTTCTTAATCGTTTTTTATTTGGATTCATTATTTGATTGCACCTCCCCATGGCAGATTTTCCATCTGGTCAACAGAGCGGTATACCGCTCCTTCCACCCTTGCCTTTAAGGTACAATCCAGAGCCCCCTTGTCCACTACTGTAATTCTTACATTGTTTACCTCGAGCCGCTCTAAGGTTTCCATTACTACCCTGCGGATCTGATTACCGTACTGATGAATTACAGCACTTTCTAAGATAAAATCAATTTTTCCATCACCCGGCTCAACCGTTACCTGAGCATCACTGGATTCCAGTGTCCCTGCCATGGCAGGCTTTAATATTTCCATTGTATTAACCTCCTCTGGTTTTAAGCTTTCTCTTAATGTTGTTTTCATCTTAAAACCAAAAGCTTAACTCCTGCCATGTTTTATCTTAAAATTCTTTAAGATACTTAAAACAAGCCTCTAAGATATCCTGATTTTCCACCTTAATATCCGGCTCTGTTCCAAATTCCTCATTATTGGAACCATCGGGATTAATAAAATTAAATACAGAAAAACGGTAGCAAATACCGGAATTTGGCAATACAAAATACAAGGGATTATAACCAGCACCATCTCCGCCTGTTGTATTACCAATTAAGGTAGCAAAGCCTGTTTCCTTACAAAAACGTACAAAGCTTTCTGCGGAAGAATAATTTAATCCGTCTGTCAGCACAAAAAAACGACCTGTAAATAATGGATTATTCGTCTTTTTTATTTCCTGCCGTACTTTACCTACATACTGAGCCTCTTCGAATTCCTCCCTGTCAAGCTTAGGAAGGCTGCTTATATCACTTTTATCTGCCTTTTTAATCCCCGAACAGACCTTGGCGTATGCTTCACTTTCTTTTCCCTTATACAGGCAATAGTAATCTACCGTTGCTGTTTTCATAAGATTAGGCTCCACAATTCCATCTATCCAATAGTCATCATTGCCTCCGCCATTCCCCCGGATATCAATAATACAGTTTTCTATACCCTCTTTTTCCATCGCCTTAAATCTTTCCTGAAGAGCCGCTGCATTTACCCTGGCATTATAAAAACCTGGTATAGCGATTACTCCTGCCTTATATTCTGAATATTCCTTATAGGTAAAGTTTTCTTCTCCCTCCTCTTCTTTTAACATCTTTTTAAAGAGCTTCGTATCCTTTTCTTTATCATAGAGATAAAAGGTTCTGGATTTTTCCGTGTTCATTCTTTCGGTGAGATACTGTATATGAGAAGATTCCCGGGTACTGTAGCCTAAATCTACCGAAACCATATTCATCCGGTAGCCATAGCTGCTAATAGGCTGCATGTGTCCGGCACCGCCAAAGGCATCAATACATTTTGCAATTAAATCATTAAACTGCCAGTCATTTTCTATCTCTTCGATTTCTTTCCGATATTCCTTTTTAATTTCCTCCAAATCATTCCCCGTTGTCTCTTCTGCTACACGCCAGAAAGGATAGTTCTCCTCTGCATTTTTCCAAAAGGCATCATAATCCTCATACATATATTTTTTCGTCAAAGCATGGCTCATTGGTGACAACACAGCACCCACGCCTTTTTCCATTCTCTCTGCCCTTTTTTCATTTTCCACCTTAACTGCTGTAGCACCGATTGCTATCACCGCTGCTACCACAGCCAAAATAATCGCTTTTTTTACTTTCATTTCCATCCGCTCTCCTTCTTTTCTTTTCATTATACATCCTAGTTTCCTTATTGTCCACCTATAGGGCTGATTCAGCACGACAAACGCATGAATGTGTTCTTCAACCACGCCTATGCACTAAGTTCAAAAATT
>NZ_LNAM01000178.1 GCF_001461035.1 Acetivibrio ethanolgignens
TTTTACTACGATACTGCCAGATGGAAATACTACAAATCACTGGTAGAGTCTACGAAGTATACAGTACCAAAGGACAGCTCTATTACAATAACAGTAAGGTATGCTGCCAGAGTTCCATACGTGCAGCTGATGTACGCAGCTACAAAAAGCGAAAACGAAGAGATTAGTTACACGCTGACTGACAGTCGTTTAGGTACAACAGATGAGCGTTACTGCCCTGGTGAAACTGTGACTGTTAATTTTCCAACGAGAGCAGCAGACGGTACGGCTTACACTTACGGCTACGGAAGTTCAGGTAGTGTCGCGGGTTACGGAGGAGCAACCGATAATGGATGGACAATAAGTAGCCTGCCAATTGCTAGCACCGACGCCTCTGCTAGAACGAAACTAACACTGGTATGCCCGGAGGAGCCTTTATACGCTGTAGGTGTTTACGGTGAAATTGAGATACCAAAAGTAGACCCGACACCACCGGACCCTATAGTAGTAACTCCTCCAGCACCTAACTACATAGATTCTAATTACCCATCATTACAGTGGAATCATCATAGCGGTGGTGTGCATGTGAAGGATAGTCAAGATTCCACAGCAGGTTCTACAGCAATTAATCAGAACTTTAATTGTGAGATAAGAACAGATACCACGCTTTCAGACAGTTTCGATACAGAGCAAGGTATCCCATCTAGTGAGTACGAGTCAATTCAAGCTAATGTAGAGACTTACCAGACGTGTGGTCAGATACGGCAGCATGATATTAAGGCTTGGTACTACGTTACAGTAAGCAAGTTGTACTACTGGTACACTACAGAGTCATACACTACTAAAAATGATAAGGGCGAGGAAGTAGTTCATTACTATCAGCAGTACCATGACCAGACAGTTAGCAGAACATACAAGATTTACAGATACATTACTTACTGGACTACAGATTGGTTTTACGTATGGCATCCAAAGGATTTAACTGTATGGAATGGTTCATTCCCAGACCCGTTATACATTACGATGGATGCTTACAAAAATCCTGGTGAAGTATCAAAAGTAGTTAGTAAATCTGTAGGCGAGTTTGTTCATGCTACGTACGACCCTAATGTTTACCTAGGTGCAGAGCAAGGTTACCCACCAGCTGATGTTAACTGGGAAGATGTTGCTGAGAAACATGTAGGATCTTTAAAAGCACAGAATGACCAGACAACTTTCTGGAATGATAAAGGTAAAAAGGAAGTTATACTACAGGATGGTTTAACAACTGCACCACAAGCACCAATTAAACCTTCCGAGCCTGGTATGACACCAGACTACGTTTACTACAAGAGCGGTATTCAAATCCCACCGGAAAGACTTAATGATGATTACAGTTCTAAAGCAGCTGTACACTACGAGTTGTCTTCTTCAGCTGGTACAGCAAATGATTGCTGCGAGCCTGCAACTGATATGAATTACGGTATTCCTACGAATAATGTAATAGTTCATACTCCGGTGGTAAACGGGTTTGCTATTAAGAAGGACAATACTTACGTGCAGATGGTATTACCTACCTTAGACAAACAGATAGTGCTAGACACTAAGTTTACAATAGATATTCCGGAGGTCGGGTATCATCTTGATATACCAGCATACGGGTACAAGAATTACTCTAAGTACGTAGAGCGTTGGGAAGTACAGTTCCCTATTGATGTTTACTCAGTTGACGGTTCTGTGTTTTACCCGAAGAATACTTGGTTTGAAGTAGATAGCGGAGAAACCGAGTTCTTGGCAGCAGCTTGGAATGATGAAGTTCCTGGAACATTCAAGTCTAGAACAATCGCTATCAACTGTTTACCAAATGGAAAGATACTGGAGCAGGAGGATAGTTATAATGCAAGCAGAGATAACTACGTTGCCAGAAACTACGATGTAGCCGAGATTAGTGGTAGGGTGTACGGATTGAATATTTTCGATGTTAGTGATTACCCTATATGGCAGTCCGTGTTTAGGGTTAAGAATACCTATGCTAAATCAGGTACAGTGTACAAGTCTGGTTTAGCTAATCAAAACGGAGTTATTAATCCTATTAACAAAGCCAGCAAGACATTCCCAATGGTAAATGGTGACCATCCTGAGTACCCAAATGAAGGAGTACTTAGACCTGGTTACAATGTTCGATTCCAGTTAACTACAGTTGGAGATATGGCAGATGGAGATGATTACGTAAGAATTGTTCCTAAGTTCTACTATATTAATAAGAAAACTGGAGTCCGACAAGAGGTAGATGTTTACTACGATGAAACCATTAACGGGGTGTACCAGCGGCTGGTGCAGATAGGAAGTCCACTTGATTTGACTAATAAGAAGTCTTCTAATATACGGGATGATGTTTATTATATCAGCAATACCGTACTTAGTGAGACTGCGAAGATGCTTGGTTACAAGTCTATTAGTAACTGGACAGCGGATTCCAAGAATGTGTTTACATTTGGAAATATTATGATTCCAGCATCAATGCGTACATTTTATGGTACATGGCATGCTACACTAACGCCGGACAGTCCTGTGACTGGAAAGAAATTGGTACTTCCGAATGGTGTTGCTTACAGAGAGAAATCCGAGAGTGTACAACAATGGTGGTGTAGTTATTATCTACCTGCCAGTATTCATGTAGTACCAAAAGGATACGACGTTAGAACACCAGCAACAACTGTTGGTATTGACTACAAGGAGGATTTTTGGTTAAAAGACGGGTATCTTATGCTTAACTTTGATATTTACACATTAAATGGTGGTAAACCAAGGTTAAGATACGGTGAAACCAATAACTGTGATATGTGGCAGATGGAGAAAAAGCTTGGTCAAAAGAGAGATAGTAGCGGTAAGGTAATTAGTTTCCAAGAAGGAGACTTCGTACTATTCGACTTAGACCGTACAGCATTAGATGATTACACTAGTGGAGGAACACACTAGTAATACAGAAGGTAGGGTTAACAGCCCTACCTTTGTTTATAGAATTTCGTCTTTACTTGGTAGCTTAAACTCGAATGCTTTTTGTGCATTAGTAGGCTCCTGAGTTGACATTAAAAGTGTTTGAAGAAGCTGGTTAGTTTCAGTAAGAGAATAAGTGAGAGCTTCAATGCTATTTTTCAGGCTAATAAGTTCTTCACTGTACATTGGTAACACCTCCTATGTTTGCTTTACTGTAGTATAACATAAAAACAATAAAAAAGAAAGAAGGAATAAAAATGTTTAGAATTGTTGCATTTGTTGCTGATGATAGTAACAAATTTGATTCGGTTTCCGGCATTTTAGCCACATTGAATAGGGACAGAATTGAGAAAGTTGTGTATTTGCCAAAAAGTATTTTAGAACCCTTAGCAAAGCAAGGCTTAATTAGTGTGATTGGTTGGGATTGGGAAAAAAGTTGTTATAAACTTGAGCCTCAAAGTCAGTTTATGATGTATGCAAGTAGAACAGCTAAAGATAAGGTAGCAAATGCCACCACCTTAGATGATTTAATGAAGTGTGTTCGTACAGTGAGTAGTAAACAACTTGAAGGTTTTCTTGATTATAAAGCACTGATTACACTTGATAATGGAAATTTGTGTATTTTTAAACAAGATACAATTCTATAAGATTATTTAATTCACGGAAGGTAGGGTTAACAGCCCTACCTTTTGTTTTAAACAAAATACTGTTAAATAGGAGAGTAATGTGGTATACTTACTACATAGTAAAACTCCTATCAGTAGCTATGCTCATTAATAGCGTTAATTTGCACTTGATAATTGTATCTCAATGGGATATAATGAAATAGAGGTGATATTATGACTGTAAAAGAATTAAGAAGAAAAACTGGATTATCACAGCATAAATTTGCAGATGTAGTTGGAGTTCCATTAAGTAGTATACAACATTGGGAACAGGGTTATCGTACCCCACCACGCTATGTGCTTGAGTTAATGGAAAAGGTATTAAGATATGAAGGACAACTGAAATACACAGCTCAAGATTTTGAACTTTTCAAAAGTAATACATGCCATAGACTAAAAAATAGAGGAGATATCTCATTTTTAAGTGAACTTCTGCAGTCCACTGAAATTGAAGACAGGTGGGCATTAGGTAGGAAAGAGGAAGCTCTCTATTTATTAGCAATGTCGGATTATTTGTCTCAAAAGATTGGAGTTTCACTGTGTTCAAAGTATGACACATATAGAGTGTATAAATTAAATCCTGTAATTTATCCACTGTCTGTAAGGGTAATGGGGGTGGAGGACAATCTGCCATTTACCCCAATTAAAGAATTTTTAAATTATGGTATAATAGAGGGTGATGTATACGATGTATGCTGAATTTCTGACTAAAGAGGAAATGGAATATAATTTACGGGACTTAAGCAGAGAGTTAAAAAATGAGTTTGGTAGAAAGGCGAATTTTGAGCTTATTATTGTTGGCGGTGCCGCAATTGCTCTAAGGTATGGTTTCAGAGAAACAACACAGGATATAGATGCTATATTATCTGCAGGTGCAAGTTCCATAAAAGATGCAGTGCGACGAGTTTCTGATAAAAATAAAATAGATCCAAATTGGCTTAATTCAGATTTTGTAAAGACAAGATCGTATTCTAAAGCATTAATTGAACACAGTAAATTCTATAAGACTTATAATCAAGTTTTACAGGTTAGAATTATTGAAGATGCTTTCTTAGTAGCAATGAAGTTGAAGTCTTTTCGTGTGTACAAGAATGATATGTCTGATATTGTTGGGGTTATTCAAGAGAGTCCTAATATTTCAATTGATAAAATAAAAGATGCCTGCTTAAAGCTGTATGGTAGCACAGCTGAGATTAGTGACGCAGCCTGGTCCTTCGTTAGTGACGTTATTTCTGGGAAAATAGATTATTGTAATGTAAAAGATGAAGAAGTTGGTAATAGAGAATTATTACTCGAGTTTGAAAAGGATTATGATAAAGTTTTACATGAAGGTAATCTAAATGATGTGTTAGAACAACTTAAGAAGAAAAGAACTAATCTTACCATTATGGACTCATTCAAACAGTAATCATTGGAATGTGGTACAACGAAGGTGTGAATATGCAACATATTCGGTTTATATTCTTAGATAAGGATATTGATAAGATAAAGCTTGAAGAAATGAACACTGGAATTTTGGAATTTCTTACATTACTGTTTCAGGACAAATTAGATAACAAGAAGATGGAAAGGTATGTGAAGGTTTGTACACCTAATTTAAGGAAGGATGTGGAAGGTATGACAGCTCATAGAAGAGAACTCTTAGAAGAAAGAGAAGAAGGAAGAGAAGAAGGTATTGCAGTAGGAAAGGCAAAAAGTAAAGCAGAGATTGCAAAGCGTATGTTTGATAAAGGGTTTACTTTAGAAGTTATCAGTGAAATCACAGGTATTTCCATAGAGGAATTAAAACTCTTACAGAAATAAAGGTGGTAGATAAAAGTATGACAGCTCATAGAAGAGAACTCTTAGAAGAAAGAGAAGAAGGTATTGCAGTAGGAAGAGAAGAAGGAAAAACAGAGATTGTAAGACATATGCTCGATAAAGGCTTTACTTTAGAAGTTATCAGCGAAATCACAGGTATTTCTATAGATGAATTAAAACTCTTACAGAAATAGAAGGTGATGTATACTGAACCACTATTGTAAATGCAGGAAATGCTAAACAGGAGGTCACTATGAAGTATATTGATTACACATGGGAACAAGAGCGAGATAAAAGGTATTACTTCCCCGTAGTAGCAGAGAATGATGTAGTCCCTATGAGTTATATTCATCCACTACAGCAGGCCAGTGTTAACAAGATAAACAATGCTTTAAGAAATGATGATAGGGTATGTGCAGTAGTGTTGTTTGGAAGTTCAGTCAATTTAAGGTGTAATATTCATAGCGATTTAGACTTGGTGATTCGACTTAATGAACGGTATGTTAATAGAGAAACTAAAAATGAGATATCTGAGATTGTACAGGAGTGTTGTAATTGGAATGCTGATATATTGTGGTATGATATGTTGCAGACAAATGAACGTGTTTACAAGGAAGTTTTAAAAGGAGTTCAGATAGTATGAGTAAATTACTAAGACGAGCAAAAGTAAAACGAATTAATGCAAGTATTTCCAACCAAAAAGCTAGATAAGTAGAATTCTTGCTGAACCTCAGGAGGAAAATCAATGGCAGAGTGGAATAATGTTTTAAAGGAAAATGATTTCCAGTACTTAAATGTTACCAAGATATTCCCAACACAGCAAAGGGATGTTGCAACCATTCTGAATAATTGGTCAAAGAATACAACAGTGAAAAAAGGTGGTTGTATTTGGCAGCAGTGTAACATCAGCGTGTAACCCTTGGAGTGATATTGATATTTACGTTGAGTTAGACAAGGATGAAGTTATAAGGGCACCAAAAGTAGGTGTTCCTGTTGATGTGTTTACTAACTTTGAAGTAGACACTAGACTTTAAAATGAAATTGAAAGGACCGGTGTAGTGGTGTATGAAAGATGAAACTTTACTGGACATAGCAGCGTATAACTACAGAAGTGCTTTAAAGAATTACAGGATTGTAACAGGAGATGAACGGGAATTAAATACAGTGGGTTACCTACTACAACAATCTGTAGAATTATGTATAAAGTATAACCTAGAAGTCAATTGGATTAAGTATGCTAGCAGTCATATAATTGAGGATTTGCTAGATGAAGCTGAAGGATGCGTGGTGTTTACTGAAGAGTTTTATAATTTTGCACCTGCTCTTACAAGATGGGAAGCTATAAGCAGATGTATAAAGAATTACAAGGTGCATCAGAAACAGATAGAACAAGCGTTTCCATTGGTTAAACAATTTTTGGTGAGTAATGGTGTGGAATCACAGGATCTTGTTTACAGTCATGTGAGTGTACGTGATATTTCAGCTTTCTAGACAGGAAAGAAAAGTGATGGGAGGTGGTATAATGAGTAAAGAAACTATAGGGTTTGAGTTTAAAAGAGATTTTTATTATGAGCTTAAAAATGTTGTAGCCAAGACGAATATAATCTTTTTACTTGGCCCCCGAAAGTGTGGTAAAACGGTAGCCTTGTTACAACTAAATCAAAGTACTGACAAAGCTGAGTATCATAATTTTAAAATATTATCTAAAGAAGAAAGTATGGAGGTATTTGACTCCATTAAATCTGCAATGAAAGAAAATTTACAGAGAGTGTTCTTACTGGATGAAATTACCTATGCTCATTTACCAGAACAAGAAATTAATGAGCTCGCAATTCAGTTGTCAGAAAGACCGTGTCATAATACAAAAGTTGTATTTACCGGCAGTCAATCAGTTGCATTAGAAGCATGGGCGAATAGGGCTTTCTGTGGAAATGCATCATTTGTTCGTGTTGATTTTTTGAGGTATAGCGAATGGCTCTCTTACAAAGGTATAGCTGAGTCCACAGAAGATAGTTACAATAGATTTTTGTATGAAGTAGATGAGTTTTATGGTTTTGTTTCTATTGAGGATTATTTGAGAGGTTGTCTGGAAGAAACAGTAATTTCAAATCAAAAGACAAGCAACTGTATCCTGGGAAATGAAAGTTTTCTCCTAGATACAAATACACTTCTGGATGTGTGCTACGCTACCTTGTTTACCTTGCATAATCATGTAAACAGTCATGGGTTTGCTAAAAAAGATAAGATAAGTGATACCATCGGTTTTTATTTTAGAGAAGTATGCAGACAGCTAGGTGCAGATGAAGTTGGAAATAGAATAGCCAATTCCTTCGTTGGAAGATACAATGATTTCAGGACCAAGGATTTAGAGACGTTAAAACAGGCATTTTTATTTTTGTATAGAGCTGGTTTAATTACAATTACGCCAGTATCAGGTAGTTTTGAGAGTGTACCTAATATTTATATGGATTTGATGTCAAGTGATTCTAAGATTAATTATAAGGATGAACTTTTTAGAAGTTACAATGTTTGTATACGATATCCGATGTTTTACATTGGAATATTAAAAGATATTTTAAAGGAGAATCTACCTGAAAGGCTTCCCACAGCACTGCTTGGTAGTATAGTTGAGTGCAACGTACGAGGAATTCTTCCAGAGAAAGGCTCTTTTGAGTTTAAAGATGAATATGGACATGAAGTGGATTATGTTAATCTACTTAATAGCATAGCTTTAGAAATTACAGTATCAAACAAAAGATCAAATGAGCTGAATTTCCAATTTCTCCACGAAGATTATTTGTGCATTGCACTCACTAGAGATTTTTATGAGATAAAAGGTAATAAGCAGTATTTGCCATACCATAGATTTATTAGGAGTGTTACGGATAATAATCAGGCTGCAAGATTAAGAACTTTAAACAAAGAGATGTTAATATTTTAAATAATAAAGAGGCAATCAGTATGGAAGGAGTAGTATTTTGTTGTGATGTTTATCACAGATACGCAAAAACAGGTAGACTTGAAATAGTTAATGGTAAGTTAATAAAGAACGAGGTGTATACGAGTAATGTTATGCTGCACCCATTTCCTAAATCTACAACTTTTTTCGATGTTACAAGCAGCTTGGAAGAAAGAGTTATTCCTCCGTGTAGGTGGACTGCGGATGTTGCAAACTATCTCGGGTTACAGGAGTATAATGTTTACGATATTCTCCGGAAAACTCATGGTGTGTTGGATAAAGATTTCTTATGGTTTAAGTTCGATGATGACCCCACAGATTTAACTTGGGATGATGTGAAGGTGAGAGGATGATTGAAAACGAGTATACTTTACAAGATAACTACAGAGCCCTAAATAGTGCAACAAGTGAAGGAACTCAAATAAAGTTCAAGATGGGGAATGAGTACTTTAAGATTGATAAAGTAGGCCATGAAGGTTTAGTTGAATACTTAGTTACATTACTACTTGAGCACTCCACGATTACACCAGATAGGTATGCACATTATAGTATGTGTAAAATCAATGGTAATAATGGATGTAAGTCTTTAAGTTTTCTTGCAGATGATGAGGAGTTTGTAGCTGTGCATTCTCTGTATAAGAAAGTCACTGGTAAAGTCACACTCGCTAATGATTTAAGTGTGCTACAGAATGCAGAAGACAGATTGAAGTTACTACTAGATACTGTAGCTGTAGTCGGCGTTAACCCAAATGAATTTAAAGAGTATGTGAGTACTGTTATGCAGCTCGATATGCTAATTGAGAATCCTGATAGGCATCATCATAATTACGGGGTTGTTTATAATCATAACACTGGAGCACTCAAGCCTGCACCTATTTTTGATAATGGTCAGGCATTACACACAAGCAATCAAGATAGTTACTGTGGAGCAACAATAAGTGGTTCTTTTGAGGAACAGGTTACCACATTCGGATTTCCTATCACTCCAAAATTTAGAATAGATTATGATGGTGTAATGGAAGCTGTAAAAGATTTAATGGGGTACAGTGAAACAAAGTTTATGCTTAGTCAGTTAGAACGATACAAAAGCATGTTTAAAGGTAATAGAATTCAAATTTTAAATGCATTCATATAATAAACAGAAGGCGGTAATGGTACTATGTTCAGAGCAAATTATATGTATAGAGATGAAGTAAGCACGGAAATTGTTGCAGATTTTGACAAACGAAAAGTTGAAATTAAAAATCATACTGATAATTTACTTAAGCGTGCTTTCGGGATTAACGAGACACCAACATTTGATAATTTCCTGGAATTTTTAGAGGATAGATGTTTTCCAAGAACGCGAGATAAGCTGTATATACATCTTTATGAATTAGGACTTGATAGCTATGACCCACTTCAGATAGTTATTAGAACAAAAGGTCGTGTTGAAGGTGATTTTATGTGGCTTGATATTTTGGAGGTGCAAGATGAACAGCTCTAAGGGTAATCAATTTAAAATAAAACGCAGAGGCAGTTGGTACAAGGCGGATTTCTTGGGATATGAAGGATTGTCTGAGTATGCAGCTACATTAGTATTAGAGCACTCTAATTTTCAGGAGTTTGCAAAGTATACACTTGCCAGATTTGGTTGTAAAGGTAAAGTTTATAGAGGTTGCGTTTCGAAAGATTTCCTTGGCAGCGATGAATACTTAGTCACGTTGGCAAGACTTTTAAATCAAGTGAATGGTGTTCCTGCTAAAATAACATTGGACAGATTATCTTTAAAAGATAAGATACTGTATACTGTAGATTTTGTTGAGCGTACTTTAGGGATAGAGAATTATGGAAAGTATTTAACAAAAATGCTAGAGTTCGATAGCTTAATACTGAATGATGATAGACATTTGAATAATATATGGTTTATTTGCAATGAAGTAAATGGGTATCGTGCATGGATGTTTGATAATGGTGCTGGGTTCTTGTCTGACACTAGAGAAATGTATTACCCTTTGGATGAAGAAATTTTGGCTTGTGCAAGCAAAGTGGAATCGAAACCGTTTAGTTCAACATTTTCAAAACAAGTAGATATGTGTAGAGAGTTGTACGGGCAGCAGTTAAAGATTGATTCGTCATTTAACATGTATGATGCATTGGACAGTGCACGAGGAGGTAGTTATTCAGACAGATGCATTAATCGAGTATGTGCTGTATTTGATTTTGTGAGGAGTAAAAATAGGGATATGTTCACGGTTCTCACAAATACGAAGGTCTTAGATGCATTTGGAAGTAAATAGTTACAGTAGTACACAAGGAGAGACTAGTGAAAGCTGGTCCCTCCTTTTTAAAGTTTATGACTTGTAAAGTGTGGCTAAACCTATAGATTACCTTGTCTACTTTTATAAGTAAGTAGAAGATTGAAGATAGAGGAGGTAGTCGATGTGTTAGTTGTAAATCAAGAAGGTACAGTGGTAGTTGACACTACTGGTGCACAATTTAAGGTGATTCACTCAGGTAATCCAAAACAACAGTACCAGATTGTGTATAGCTGTGGAGGAAACAGGTCAGAAACGGTAATGGGTAGTTATTATGATAGTGAAGATGCACAGAATGCCTTGCTTAGTACATTACAGTTAAAAGGAAGTATGGTTCGGTTTCCGGAGGCATACAAGCATGAGCAGAGTATTGATGTTGGTGAGCCAGGGGAGATGTGCCCTGTGTGCGGTGGTGACAGCACTGTTTATGATACAAGATACGATGCAGGAAGTGGAAGAAGAGTTCGTCGTAGGATATGTTCCGAGTGTCATAATCGATGGAAAACCGTAGAAATTATTGTTTAAGAGGGTTGGAGGAAGTTATGCAAGATAAGTATGATAGATTACTTACATTCAATAGCACAAATGATAATACTACACTAAAGAAAGTATGGCAGGATTTAAACTGCGAGACCATAAAGATTAGTGTACTTGATCCTAAAGAGAAAGAGATGTGCGAAAGAGTTATACGTAAGATTGGTAAACAGGTGTGGATAGCTGTAACAATAGCTGAGTATGCTGAACTAAAACATAAGCTTGTAACAGAATTAAATTTAGTGAAGACGTATGTGTTACCGGACGTAATAGTTTGGAAGGGTGATAACTACACATTTGAAGAGCAGGATAATACTACGTTGGTGTACAAAGGGAACCGTATTACAACTCTTTACTCTAAGGCTGTTATGGCTGTTATTGAAAATGAGCCCGGATTTAGAGTAGGTGATGTTGTAGAGAATGAGTTTAAGGATAAGTTTGTAGTGAACGGGATTAGTTGTATGGAGTCACCGTTTTATGATTACTGTTGTACAATTACTCTCCAACCAGTTAAATTAGATTGCACAGGTACTGTTGTCCCAAAAGGCAGTATTAGTTATGAGATGTTAAGCGAGCCTGAGCAGCTATTGCAATTTACAGGCAATCGAGTGCAGGAAGGAGTAAACTAAATGCAAGAACGAGTTGTAGAGATTGTTACTAAAATGGCTGGATGGTTTGGAGTTGACCCTGTAGTATTCGGTTTACTTCTAATAGTTATGGTTGTAGGTGGTATAGTGCAGAAGATTACAAAGAGTATTGCGAAGGTTGTAGTTGTAGCCGTAGTTGTAGGTTTGGTGTATATTGTTGTGATGAAAAATGGTTTACCTGCAGGACTCACTGAGTTTTTGCACGGTGCATTTGTAGAGTAAAGGAGTAGGCAGATGGAAGTTATTAGTAAATCACTTGAAGATGCTATTTATGCGTTTCCTGTACGAAAGTACAATGGGGATGTACTGCAGTGCAGTCAAGAGTTTGTTAGTGAGTACGGTGGGAAATTGTCGTATATGCTAAGCGGTAGTGTCATGCATTACTTTGTAGAAATCGGTAGCTTTATGATAGTTTCTTTTGAGTTGCCGGCTCGTGTGTTTGACTCTGTTGCTGAATACGCTGCATGCTTAGATAAGTACTGCAACAGAAGTGATAGGAGGGTTTTAGAATGTTAAAAACTTTAATAGTGGTGTACTTGTGTGTGCTGGCTGTTGGCTTACCCATCTTTCTGCTACTGCAGAAAAAGTCTGGTAGTAAATTGGGTAAGTCTACAGATTTACGCCCTACAGATAAAAGTGTTGTTAAACGGCGGAGAACAAAAATGGTTCCTATTGAAATAGAGAATCCAGACAATTCAACTAGCAAAGTACAATTACGAAAACAACGTGTTATTACTGCTCGCGGACTTGAGGAAGAAGATGTAGATAAGTCGACAGTGGAGCTAACGAGTAAGTCTCCTGTGGTATACATTGACGATGATACAAGCACTATCGAGTTAATTGACAGTATTACAGATGATGAAGAAGACGATGACGCTGAGCTTGTTATAGGTAATATTTTTGCGCCGGAATACACTGAAGAAGAACAATACGTAGATGAAGAACAGGATATAGATTTGGGGTTGATAGACGAGTTAGAACCTGAAATCAATGAAAAGGCAACTGAGCCTAAGTGCGAGGTAAAAGTTGCTTCTGGTATTGCACTGCTCAAGCGATTAAATCAGCTTAAAAAGTATCTGCTAACACTTGCATGGGCGGGCACTACTGAGGAAATTGGTGTAAATTACTTGGATGATAAAGTACCTAAACTTACAGTTGTTAACGGTGCCGTGCAGTTACGACCATACAGAGTTTATGTAAATGGCCATTTAAAGAAGTGGGATCGCCGTGCAGAAATTCGTGCAGTTGAAGGTGATAGCGTTGAGATTGAGTTCGGTGTATCCTTTAGTATTCCGGAAGGTTACCGTGCTGTACTAGAGCCTATAGAAGAACTGGCAGAAAAGTATGCATTACATTTTCCATTACATGAATTTGTTGTGGAGCCGATAACCCATAGCACTCCGCTGTGCTTAAAATTAAAAGCTCTGGATACAGCGTATGTATCAGCGTCTGGCGTTCTGTTTAATATGACACTGCAAGAGTACAGTCCAACAACTAGTTGACACGGTAATTGCAGGATAGTATAATGAAGAAAGTATTTTCAGGAGGTAAGTAAAATGACTTTAGATATAGAGTCCTTTGGTAAAAAGACAAGAGGTAAGGTACTTGCATGTACAGCAAGTAATGAGTTTATTAATGCAAGTGACTTACAGATGTTTATGAACTTTAGGCAGGAGGTTTTTAAAGATTTTTCGAATAATCCAGCTGATTACGCTGCATGTATTGCCGAGGAAAGTATTAACACCAGAAAAATGATTAGTATTTTCAACAAGAAGATAGTTGATGACCCTAGGGTTAAGAATGATGATTTCCTAGCGTTGTCGAAAGCAGCTATTGACCTCTTGAATTCCTTTAGAATTGAAGTGAAAGATGGAGCTGTTTACTTGGTGTTCTCCAAGGAAGTTAAGTGCGATGTGTACTTAAATAAAGCAAGAGGATTTCACACTTCACTAACAGGCGTGGTATTTGCAGCAGGCTCTGAGTTTCAGGTCACTAATCTATTTGGTGCATACGGTGGAGAGCATTGGTCAGTTTCTTTAAAAACAAATGATTGCTGGATAGCAATTGGACCTGAACCAGATACCACTGGTGTCAAAGGTGATGGTACTATGAAAGTTTACGAGCTGATTAACAGACGTATTGTAAAGGCTGATGTAAGTGATGTTGAGCAATACAATGCAGCTTTAGATGTGTACAAGGGGTGATTTACTTTGGCTAAGTATGTTGAAGGTAAAGATTGCTCAGAGTATGCTGAAGATTGGATTGCACAGAATAACCGAGGAACTTTAATTACTTTTCACGGTGTGAGGAATGGTAAGAGAGGCAGCGTGTTTAGAACACCATTCTTCGGTAGAGACGAAGCATGTTTTTATCATACTGTAGTGCAAACTGATGATTTAAAAGTAATAGATGTGACAAACAGTTCAAAAGAAGTTTGGGGTAGTATTCGGGAGTACAAAGAATTTTTAAAGAAGTACAATGGTGATGGTACAGATTTTGCTGTGTATTATGGGTACAAGCCAATAGGGATTTAGGGACAGGAAACTGTCCCCTTTTTGTTGCCAATTTTTAAAGATTGGGGTACGAAGATGAAGATAATTAGATATGGATGGAAGTGTTTAGCCGCAGTGCTTAGGGGAATTTACCTTGCACTGCGGTTTTTTGTACTTACTGTACTGACTGTAGTTATAGTTGTAGCGGCATGTTTGGTGTACAAGTATTATCCAGAAATTAAGGTGTACTGGGATGACGCTGTTGAACTGGTAAGTGAAAGTACAGCTGAAGATTTCGTTGGTACAGGTAAAGGTATGGTTTATGCGGCTGATGGTACTGTTATCGCTGAGTTAAAATCAGACCAGAATTGTGAGTATGTGCAGTGGGATGATATTCCTCAAGAAGTAAAAGATGCTATTGTTGCAATAGAGGATAGAAGATTTTACAGTCACCATGGCGTTGATTGGTTGTCAACTGCCAAAGCAGCGATTCTGCTTGTGAAAAATAAAGGAGAAATAACACGTGGTGGTAGTACTATTACGCAGCAGCTAGCAAGAAATGTTTACTTGACTTTTGAGCAGAGCTACGAACGTAAGATAAAAGAGATGTTTGTGGCTCTGCAGTTAGAGAAGAAATACAGTAAAAATCAGATACTTGAGTTTTACTTAAATAATATTAATTACGGTAATTCGTTGTATGGGATACAGTCTGCATCATTAGGTTACTATGGCAAGGAGTGCAAGGATTTAACTTTAGATGAGGTCGTTACGTTGTGTGCTATTCCTAATAATCCAACGTATTATAATCCTATTAGTAACCCTAAAAATACTGCTTCAAGAAGAAATGTTATTTTGAAGGAAATGCTTAACAATGAAATGATTACAGATGCAGAATACGAGAAAGCAAGCAACACTGCTATTAAAGTAAAAGCACAGACGAAAAAGCTTTACAATTACGAGGCTAGTTACGCAATAGATTGTGCAGTTAGAGAGGTTATGAAGTCGCAGGGATTTAACTTTCTGTACAGCTTTAGCAGTGATGAAGGATATAGCAAATACAGGGAGGTATACAATAGTACTTACGAATCTGCTAAGAAAACATTGATTCGTAAGGGGTACAAGGTATACACAACCATAGATTTGAAGAAGCAAAAAGTAGCACAGAAGGCTTTGGATGAAGTACTAACTAATTTTAAAGAAAAGAAAGATGGTATTTACAGTATGCAAGGTGCTGTAACTGTTGTTGATAACAACACAGGTAAGGTAGTTGCTGTAGTTGGTGGCAGAACGCAGAATACTGGCACTTACACTTTAAACCGTGCATTTCAGAGTTACAGACAACCGGGAAGTTCAATCAAACCATTAGCGGTGTATACTAAGGCTCTTGAACTTGGGTACGAGCCAGAGAGTATTGTTGAGGATAAAAAGATAGCAGACGGTCCAAGTAATTCAGGTGGTAGTTATGCGGGGAGGATACGTCTAGAGCAGGCTGTGTGGCAGAGTAAGAATAGTGTTGCCTGGCAGCTGTTTACGCAAATGGGATGCAAGAAAAGTTTAGAAAAATTGCAGAGTATGCATTTTGCGAGAATTGTTCCAAGTGATTACTACCCACCAGCAGCATTAGGCGGATTGACTTACGGAAGCACAACAGTTGAAATGGCGAGTGGGTACGCTGCTTTAGTAAATGACGGTACTTGGAGAGAGCCAACCTGCATTGATAAGATTACAACAAACGGTGGGGTAACTTTAATTACAACACAGGAAACAGAACAGGTTTACACAAAAGACGCAAGTCGTAAGATGGTTCAGATACTTGAAGGTGTGGCTAAATATGGTACTGCTAGAGCATTGAAATTAGATAGCAGTATTCCGGTTATGTGCAAGACAGGAACTACAAATGAACAAAGGAGTGCTTGGTTTTGCGGAAGTACACCTAGCTACGCTGTAGCGGTTTATGTCGGGTACGATGATAATAGAAAGACTTCTGTGTTGTGGGGTAGTACCTACCCACTGCAGGTTTGGCAGAGTGTGCAGGAAGGTATTAACAAGAAGAACCAGCCAGCATTTAAAGCTCCACAAAAGAAAGAGTTGCCAGCAGAGGCTGAAGAGGATAAGGGAGTAACACAGGATACGGTTAAACCAATAATTGAGAAGCCGAAGTCTACGAAGACACCTGAGCATAAGCCTACAAAGACTTCGGAACCGACAGAGACAGAAGTACCGGAACCTGCAGAGACAGAAACACCCGTAGAGACAGAAACACCTGAGCCAGAGATGCCGGAAGTTCCAATTGAACCAGTAGAGACAGAAATACCAGAGCCTGAGCTTCCATCAGTAGAGCCAGACACACCAGAACCAGATGTGCCTGCGGAGTCTACAATACCGGAAGAACCAAGTGAGAACATTGAAAATTAAATATTGAGCGAGGTGAGGTTATGCTGACCATAACAGTCAAGGGGAATAAGCGTGGAGTACAATCCTTTGAACGTGAGATAAAACGGGAATTTCCTACAGCTGAAGTTGCAGCCCCAGAGAGCTATTTTATTGCAGATTACAATGGCGTAGTTGAGGTTGAGTGTAACCTACCTGCAGCGTATTATGAGATTTCAAAGCTGGAATCCAAACGTTGGTTGTATTTTAGCTTTATTGTTAGGAATGCTAAAGCTGTGTTCAAGAAAGAATCAGGCGAGTTTAAATTTCATTCGCAATTAAACAACAGTCCGCAGGGACAACGAATGAAACCTGTAGCAATGACAGCTTTCAAAGTGGATGAAGAAGATGATGATACACTAGGAGAGTATGACGATTTAGAATTGTGGGAGGAACGGCAGAAATGCAAAACTTAATAAGAAAATACGTAAAGTCGTTAAGAGTTGGAGCAGTTATTGATAGTAGACATTTTAGTGGGTGTATACAGGCTGATGTGTACAATGTTATGTTAAGTGACCTAAGGTTTGCATCACTGTGTTGTGTGTACAATGATACAGATGTATTCGGTAGTAATGGTACACCAATGACAGGCTTAACTTTGACAGAAAAGCTTAGGCTGTGTACACGTTTCTTTGATACAAAAGAAGAGTTTATGAGTAAGAAGTACACAGCTGCAGATGCTTTAAATGCATTAAGTGCATTCGAAAGTATAGTGGTGTATGACAGTTTAACTGGCATACAGTATAAGGATTTAGAAATAACAGATGTACATAAATTTTTGTCTCCAGTTATAGGGGTGACTATTGGTGTTGCATTTAGGAACGAGCCTTTTGTTACATTTTTGTGTACACCATCTCAGAAAGCAGATTTAGTACTAAATTGTGATAAAGAGACTCTTAAGGATTTCAAAGACTTGTTAAAATTGGCAGGTATTCAAGACGCTATAGGGAGGATAAGTTGCAATGACGTTAAACGAATTGCTCAATTCTGAGCGAATGTGTGATGTGTACCGGTTAGCAAGGTATATGTATCGTATAGGAGAACCTATAATTGAAGATGTTGTGTATGACCGACTAGAAGCATGGCTTAAGAGCAGCGAGGAAGGTAGTTCAGTCTCTGAGTTCTTTACAAGAACTTATGATGATGATCCTGTGCCAGAAGATTTACTTGCAGAGGTAGGTATTAGACCGGTATATGCGGTACCTACACAGGGTAGGCAAGAGCTGTATAGATACCTTAATGAGGACAAGTCTAAATCAATTAAGGCAATTACTGAAATGAAAGATGCGTATCCCTTTTTCCAGTTTCTTCGAGAACAACATTTGGATTTTATTGCTTCTTTAAAGACAGATGGAGTTAATACTAAGATGCTGTACCTTGATGATAAGTTTAGGTTGTCACTTAGTAGAGGGCGAAATGGTGATAGTTTTGATTACACCGATAATTCTGCAAAGGTAATGCCTCAAAGCTTGAATTTTGGAAAACCGGAGTTACGGATTTGGGGAGAGAGTTATGTGGAAGACAGTGCAAAACAATACTTGCAGCAAAAATACAATAAACCGTATGCTACTGCAAAATCTTCAGCTATTTCTATGCTACGAGTGCCTCATGAATTAGTTGATTACAAGTACTTGCACACTTTAGTATTCTCTGCGCCAGGTCTAGCAAAAACACAACATGAAACCTTTGAGATACTACGGAATGCAGGGTTAACTACTGTGCCATACTTATGGTTGAGGTGGAATGATATTCCGGAGAGTTATGAAGAGTTTAAACTTTGGATAGCTGAGATTCTTGATATGATACATCAGAAAGGTGAGGGTATTCCAAGCGATGGTGTAGTTATTGAGGTAGATGACCTTAGTTACGAGCCGGATGTTCATGGGCAGTATTTAAGTACTCAAATTGCTTTGAAATTTTCACATTGGAGCTTTCAGTTTTACTCTGGTGTGATTACTGATATACATGTGACACAACGTAGAGTGTATCAGGCTGTTACTGTGTCGATTGAGCCTATGTACACAAAAGATGGATGTGCTGCTAGGGTTATTAATGTATTTAATCCAGCACAATTAATTAATAATGGATTAAATGTGGGCTCCAGGGTGTATTTTGAGAAAAACAGTGGTGCAGTTAATATTATGTTACATGGTGAGAAACTTGCAAGGTTGCTGGAAGGAGATGAGGTTGATGACTAAAATAAAAGTGAATGTTAATAATAGCACGTTAACCTTTAGAGAGTTAACTAATTTGCCAGGATTTTACACTAGAGTTTCCACAGACGAGTGCTTTACTGAGAAAAGTACCACAAATACATTTTCAGAAAGCACTATTGATGCTGCCAATGTAACAGGTGATAATACAAAAATAATAGATGCATTTGGAGGTGTTTAGGTGGTTTGCTTTTTGCTTACAAAAGCAGGAGTTTACAATGTAGATTACCTGGCTAAAATGGATACTTTGGAACGAAGCGGAACTATTACGGGAGCTTTGCTAAAAATTAGTTCAGTAATTAATAATCTGAATTATGATAAAGTCAATAAGAATCGGTATGCAGTGCTTGTAGTTGCAGCTATCTTACTTGTACTTACTAAGTTGTTTGCAGAGTATGTATTTCCAGTAGTTTTGGTTTGTGTTACAGTGGCTAGCTGGTACTGTGCAAAGCAAAGTTATAATATTTATATTTTGTTACTTTTGCAGGATGCTATAAAAGATAGTATGGATACTCGTGCTAATGAGTTTGATGATAAGGTAGCCAAGGCATACGAAGAACGTAGAAGTGAAATAGAGGCTGAGTACACAGAAAGAATGGAAGATATTCGGAATCGTATTAGTGAAGCCCAGTCTGATATTGACCAGTGCTCTATTGAAGCAAAGTCTAGTTTTCAATTCGATGATGGAAGTGTTAAACAGGAGCATGCTATAGCTATTGAGCATTGTAATGCTGAAATGTCAAGACTTGAGAGCAGTATTCAGGAGAAAGCGGATGCTATAAATGCACTGTCTAATAAATACCGGGAAAAGAAATCTTTACTGGAAGAAGCATTAGGAGGTATTCAAGAAAAGTTTTTACCTAAGGATAGTATTGGTGATAAGTTTTTACTGGATAGAGAGTTTCTGTTTGATGTGAGAGACAATAAGCCTGTTATGTTTAATTACCCTAAGGAAAGTTGCTTGTTCCTGTATTCAGAGATTGAGGATGCTATTTCTTTTATTAGATTAATAGTTTCACAGGTTAGAGCGAGGCTTAGTCCGGCAGCGTATAATATTGTTGTTTATGATAAAATTCGTTCTGGCATTGATTTTGTAACTTTTGTCTCTAACCCAAGTGAGTGTGAAAACACCCTAGTTACTAGTATGAATAATCTGTGTAATGTGTGTGCATCTGAAGATTCATACAAGGAAGCAGTAGATGAATTAGCGGACGAGTTGAATTACAGAAAGGTCAATATTATGCGTGAGCACGAAGATATTGATGAACATAATAAGTTCATGCTTAGTATCGACTCCTTAACTGATACATACAGGTTTGTTTTCGTTATTGCTCCTGATGTAAATATTTTTCAGAAAGATGAAATTAAGCAACTAACTAAAGTAGGTGCTGCCTGTGGGTTGTATATGAATTTCTTAATTGACAAGGAAGTGTTCTATTACGGTGGAGAGACTTCCGAGGAGATTATTAATGTTGTCGGTAAACAGTATCTGCTAACGAAAGAGCAAGTTTTTGAGCGTGCTAAAGACTTTATGCTTGAAAATCATATTGCAAAAAAGGAATGATCACTTTAGTAATAACGACCTTGAATATTCATAATTTTTGTTATAAAAAAGTGTAAAATGAAATACAGAAAGGAGATAGAAGCATGGCTGATATTTATGATGTTGAGGTAACCAGCAAACTCCAGGGGGTAGTTGAGATGTTTGAATCTGAACTGTTTTCTACTATGAGAGCTGGTGTTAACAATTGTTTGGAGTACGGACAGTCCACCGGTTCTGCTAAATTAGTTGCTGCTGCTGAAGCTGGTATTGAGGGAACAGAGCAGATGATTAGTGTTTTCACAGAACTGTGTGACAATGCTCGCAAGTATATTGACATTGTTAACAAGACAGATCAGGCTTTTAATTAGGAGGTAGAGAATAATGGCATTAACATTAAGTACCGAGCAGTTGCTCGAAATTCAGGAGCAGTTGGTTACTGCCGTTAATGGAAAAGTTATTGATTCCGTTAACGAATTGGCAAGAGTAGTTGTTGCTCATGCAGATGACAACCCTATGATGAATACTCTTGTTGAATCTTGTAAGAAGATTCAGAGTAATTACAATGATAATTACAAACCAAGTATCGACAAGTTAGTTAGTACCTACATCGATGTAGCAGATCTTACTGAGGCTTTAAAGAAGAAGCAGGCTGAGATGGAAGTACAGCAGAAGGATACTAGCTTCCAGTTTTCAGGAATCGATACTTCAGCTGTACTTTAAGGTGCAGATTAAGAATAGTGGGAAAGGTGCAAAAAACGCCTTTCCCGCTTTGCGGTTTTTGGTGACAGTAATTACTAAAAAATGAGATGTATGTGCACCGTAGTGTACCAAAAAGATGTTTATAAGAAATAAAAAAGACTTAAACAGATGGAGGTAATTAAATGTTTTATTTTACAAGAAAAGCATACAGCAACGGTGGAAATAATGATATTGCTTTCTGCCTTGTTGCATACAAACTGAACGAAGACAGTAAAGTTGTAACATTGCGTAATGCTTTAGAAACTTCTAACATTGCAGAATTGCAAAATATTGGATGCAGTTTTAAAGTTGTATTACTTCCAGGCTCAAAAAGCTTGGATATGGTGTTTAATGAAGTACCAGATGATGTTCAGGTTGATTTAGTAGATGATGTACGTGAGTTTGTTGATAGTACTAATGCAGGTGGCAATTACAATTTAAGTGTTGATACTCTTCGACAGATGATAGGTGTCAAACCGCAGATTATCTCGGGCGATTTCCGCAGATTATTTCAGACGGAAACACC
>NZ_LNAM01000179.1:0-7107 GCF_001461035.1 Acetivibrio ethanolgignens
GAATTCTTACCAAAAAGGAGCCATTTCTTACCAAAAACACAAACTATTTTACACTACCTCGTGATGATTTCTCGTTTTTTTGTTGCTTTTTCTCTTCAAATATGTTATACTTGTTCATTACGTATATAAGTCTATAGGAGCGAATTACCGCCTCCAAAATAGCTACTGTCCGACAGAATGACGATTATTATTCTCCTATTCTGGATCAGCCTTACGAATACAATATTTATGATACTTTGGATTTTATGTATGAATTCAAAGATAGTATCATTCGTAAATTAAATAAGTCCATTACTGCTTCCTTTGGCAGAGCCACAAATGCGATTTATAGACACTCTGGATTTATCACGTTTTATATTTGTTGCAGATCGTGGTATGTGTGCCACTCCGAATCTTTTGCATCTTCTTGATCATAACAACGGTTATATCATCAGCAAGAGTATTAAAAAATGCAAAAAACCTGATAAGGAGTGGATTCTTGACAACGAAGGATACATTCAAAAAGGAAATGATTTCAAGCAAAAATCTCGTACTGTCAAATATAAGGTTTCTGATCCTGCAAATCCAAAGAAAAAACGTGAAATTGTAGAAAAACAGGTCGTTTACTGGAGCAGAAAATTTTACGAAAGAGAAAAAGCTGCAAACAAATCTTTTTTAGAATTCGTTGAAAAGGTTAGGGAATCACCAGAAAATTCTAGAATTACAGCAATTCAGGCAAAAAGCATTAAAAAGTATCTTCGAAAAGAAGTATTAAACAAAGAAACTGGTGAATTAATTGACAGTAAGACAATCTGTTCTATGCTGGATGATGGGAAAATCAATGCTGAAACAGAATTAATAGGATACTATATGGTTATCACTTCTGAAGTAAATATGACAGATGACGAAATCATTGATACCTATCACAAGCTTTCAAGAATTGAAGATCAGTTCCGTGTAATGAAAGGAGCCTTTGATGCCCGTCCTATATTTGTAAGAAAAGAGGAACACATATCCTCACATCTTCTGATATGCATGATTTCTTTGATGGTATTGAGAATTATTCAACAACGAATTGTTGAATATCAGAAAACACATACAAAGGATTGCAAACAAACCAACTTATGGGAAATGGGGTTATCGGCTAACCGCATACAGTCCGCATTAAACAAATGGACCATTGACAGACTGCCTGGAGATTAATATCGGTTTAATAATATCGACGATAAAGACTTAAAACTGATTCTAGATTCTTTTGATATAAAAATCCCATTAAAACTATATCGAAGAGCGGAATTAATGCACATTTCGGATAAACGGAATGCCATTCTCACATCAGCGGTGTATTCGGATTGCATCACCCGTGTGTTTTATTGTGAGCGGAAGCAGGCTATGCCATTGCCTGCTTGATTACCATAAACTGCAAATAGATTCTGGGGTCAATGGGGCGCCGGCTTTAGCCCTTGCCATTGAAGCCTGAAGATATTTGTAGTAGTACATACACCGCCCGAGTAAAAGTAGCGCACCGAGGCACCAAAAGGCTCACACCGTTTGAAGCGAGAGCTTCACACCGATCGGGCGAAATTTGCAGGAATTAAAAAGTATCAAAACTGGTATAAAAATTTCAAAGTAGGTACGTAATTCTAGGTACATTTTTTCAAAATAAAAAATGTCCTAATTTCAACAAAAAGGTACTCTGTGCAAGAAAAATCTTCACACAGGGTACCTTTATCTCTTTATTAAGTGGCAAACACGGGTTATAGCAGAAAAACTAATTTATTTTTACCGGTTAACTAGCTGCAGCAATTTTTATTGACAGCGACGTATTATCCATCATAATTGATGGCGTATATGTGGCTGCTGATACATGACCCGAACTAGAATAACACATATTTTCCTGATAAGTGTAGTCATCGTACACTGAAATAATATTTCTCAAAAAGTCATTTCCCTTAAGGCGAATTTTCAACTCCCCTTTAATTTTAATTAATTGCCCGTCAGCATCGAACAAATATAATTCTGACGATTCGCATTTAACCTCGTTTGTAGCCGGAACAAAAGATGATGAAGAAAAAGTTTTAACAACTAACACGTCTTGTAGTTCAGACACACTTATTTTCTTGCAATTGGAGCTTACTAATTCAATGCAGAAAGATCTTCCAGTTGGTACATATTCATGAGACTCCCTCCTTGCTTTACTTGCAAACGGTAATTTTTTATCAGTAGTTTGTGCATACCTACACCCTAATAATCCAGTAAGTTTTCCCCTAACAATCAGTGGTGTTTTCTTGAGTATGTTTCCCTCATCGTCAATGTGTTTTATCTTGCCATACATTCTATACGGATTATCATACACTGAAATAGTTGAATTGCAAACACGTTGACCAATGCATTTAAATAAAGAATTGCCCTGAATAAAAAAATCATTTTCTAGCATATGACCACATATCTCATGCATAAGCATACCTGAGGCCATAGGTGCAAACAAAATACGATCATACTTACGTTCTTTGTTCTCTGTACACAGTTCCGCTTTCTTGTAACATCTTTTGTATTTATCCCCAATGAATGTTCTATCATTTGAACTTAACGTTTTTACTATCTCACCATTCTCGCTAACAATCAATTTCTGAAACAACCTGCCATCGCAAGCAAAGGAATAATTATTTGCTACCATGATTTCTTCAAACTGACACGATATAACCAAGTCAACCCCTTCTTCTTGATTATTCTTAAAAAACTGATTGACTTTATGAATAAAACCCTTCGTGCTGAAATAGTCTTTTTTATACCCATACCCTTTTACAGTAATTTCATCCTTAAAATAATCTTTCTTCGTAAAACCCAATATCTGATAGCATTTTCTTTCAATTTTTTCAAAATCCATACCATCGAATGAAAAAATCTCTTCTTTACCATCATTTACAACGGTCAGCCCAATACCCTTTTCTCTAAACTCATCAACACATTGGAGAGACCCTTTGGGCGTTGTACGATAATATACTGATGTATATACAAAAAATTCAACGAAAATTGATTTTGCTTCCGCAAAACGAATTACGGAATTCATCTTTTCAATGAGACTCAACTCACCATCTATCAAGTTACATGTCGACAAACCGGGATGCCAATCCTTTCTCACAATAATATACATACCTTGAAATAAACAAATCTTCCCGATATCTTTTTGCATATACACATGCATCTTGGCGACAGAAAATCTTTCCCTGACACTGTACTATCTTATTACACTTGCTACATTCAATATCTTTTGTAGGATTGTAAGATTTATACTGTTTGAATTTTTCGCTCAACAACGAAATATTTTCACTAAGTTCTGCAATACTCAATATTTTTCTATGAAACATCCCGTCACACAAAGAAATGTATCCATCCGCATACACTTTACACGAGTATGGTTGATACGCTGTGCATAATTTTAAATGCGAAGAAATTGCTCCTGTTACAGGAAATCCATACTTGATTAATATGTCAATAGTTTCTGATGAATTCCATCTAGCAAAGTCTTCAATACTTAATTCATTATAAAATAAATTGTAGTCGTAATTATCCGTATATAGTGCATCAATGTTATATACATGTGGTAAATTTTCCTTTACATATAAAACAAATTTTTCAAAATCTCCTATATTGGAATGATTTGTATTATAGCGAATACTTAATTTATTATTGAAATTATTCAGCTTCTTCAAATTTGCAATGCACATTTCAAATGAATTACCACCCACTAGAGGACGATTTAACAAGTGATCCTCTTCTAGTGAAAGAGAAACCGACACTTCTATATTATTGTGAGAGTTAAATATGTCCGAAAAATCAATACTTCCATTTGTATCAATATGATATGCCACCTTACGTCCATGCACCACGCTTAATTCATCAATTTTTTTCATAACATTTCGAATCGTATTAGCATGTAACATTGGTTCACCACCAATAAACCCTACAACAAGATTTTTTTTACTTTTGTCGTTTATAAAAACATTTTCTACATACAAATAAATCTTTTCCAAAATCTCTTCTGTTATATTATTTCTTTGCTCAAACGCATTTTGATAACAATATCTGCATTTAAAATTGCATAACGTTGACAATTCTATCGTCAGAAGAAAAATATCGCACTCCGTATCTAAAACTATTTCTTCTATTATAGCAATCTCACTTTCCATAATATCATTATACAAATCAGCATCACAGTTCCCTGTATCAACGATTGTCTGATATTCCTGCTGCTCCAACAAAAAGACAGCTCCGTTAGTACGATTAAACAAAATGAGTTTCCCATTCTCATATTGTATTTTCATAATATATTGATTTGCAAACGCTTCTTTAATATCTTGACGACACATATTGACTTGAATCCTTTATTATTATATTTTTATCTTCAAAGGTCACAACATAATCAAAACGGCTAACTATATCTGGAGAAAGCTTATGGCACACATAAAATAGTGTCATATCTAAAGATGTTATCAGTGTTTCAATCTGATAAGATGTTTCTGCATCTAAAGCAGCTGTCACCTCATCTAGTAGGAGTATTTCCGGCATACTAATAAGTACGCGAGCCAAACATAATCTTTGTTTTTCGCCACCACTTACTTCTAAAATTTCTTCGGAGACAATCGAATCCATTCCTTTTGACTTGACAAAAGATTCCAGTTGAACTTTCTCAGCAATTGAATAAACATCTTCGTCCGAATGCTTACGACAGACATCTATATTATTTTTTATTGTATCGGTAAAAATAAATCCACTTTGAGGCATATATCCTATTCTCTGATATAAATTTCTTTTATCTATAGTTCTCAATTCCTGCTGATTAAGAAAAATATTTCCTTCATAATCAATCTGTCCTGAAAGCAGCTTTAAAAGCGTTGATTTTCCGATGCCACTACTGCCTACCACCAAATATTTCTTTCCTATAGGAAATCGCACATTTACTTGTTGCAATATGTATTGATCCGAACCTGGATATTTCACAGAAACATTTTCCAGCAAACAATCTTGCACTTCCTCCAAAGCATTACCAGCGTCTCGTTTAACATTGAGCAGTTCGCCAAAAACGGTGTCTGCAATCTGCTTATTTCCTTTTAAATACGTTATCTGTTCAAAAAGATTTGAAATCGGATTGAATATCTCTGTGCTCAAGTAGATTGAGGCTGTAAGCAGACCAATCGAAAACACCCCATTCACATAAAAAAATGTAGCAAAAACAATAGAAGCAAATGTCAGAAGTAAAGTTAAAAATGCATTTCCTGGGCTATAATAAGAATCTAAAAGCCACCATTGCTTTTTTGTTTTGTTAAGCACATTAATCTTATTTTCAAAAGATCTAAGAAAAATTTCCTCAGCTCTTTGAAGCTTAATATAATCATATCCCTCCAGATACATTTTCAATCCGGTAAGATATTCCGCATTCCTAGATGACATCTCCATTCGTAAATCCTTAAATTTTTTTTCAAAAAGAGATGTATACACAATAATTACAAACGATAAAACCATATATATACTTGCAATAATCCAATTAATATAGAACGCAACAATAACAGTAAAAACACTTTGGCAAAGATATAATACTAAATTAAAGAATTCTAAAATGTAATCATTTATTATTGTAGGAATATCTTCTGTGAATCTTGACAAATAAAATCCTGTTTCTTTTATATGATACTCCTGCACGTCTTTACTTAAAATCGTCTGAAAAAAATCACGCTTTATATCGTAATCCGTCTGAACAATCAATTCAGAGCGAAGAATTCGCCTCATAAAATTAATAAATACATAAACGATAATATATATCAGTAAATAAATTACCTTTTTTACAAACTCGTCGGAATCAAATCCTAGCGCAGTTACTGTATTTGCATAATCAATAAACCGCTCAAAAAATATAGCAAAACAAGCTCCAAACAGTGCTTGCAGAGCAGTAAAAAAAACTACTAAGCAGAACGTCATTTTATGTTTATTCATGTAATATAATAAAAGACTTTTTTTATTCAACTTACTCTTCTCCTTACTAATGTGGTGATAATAGTATTGGAAAACATTGTTTCTTAACATTATCTCATTTTGTCATCATTTGAATATTTCGATTTTGGTATCCATTCTATCTAGTAATTTGGAAATCCTTTATATAATCAGTTATGCAAAAAACATCATACTAAACAAAAAGAAACTCCTCTCCCCAAAATTATCAAGTAAAGAATCATCATATCAGATGTGGCATTTAATGAATAAACTCTGCCTTAATTCAACTGCAAAACATCTGTTCATGCACTATCCACGAAGTATATATCAGACAGAAGATGCACATCTCCCGCCTGATACAAAACAAATGTCCTCCGTTTAAGGTGTTACAAGAAATGATCGATATACACCATTTCTGTGTATATCATCTTAGCACTTTACCATAGCTACTGACTTCTTGTCGCTGCTAGAACCAGAACAATTTCCACAAGCGGCTGCAACCTTAACAGGTTTTCTGATTATTCTCTTCATAATCCTCCGTATCTCCTTTCAATCTTTTTAGGGATGTCTACAAAACATCTTTCGCTCATAAACATTTCCCATTCTTAGTTATAAAGCACTTTACTTAATTCCAATAAAAAAACGTTCAGGCATATTTTTTACTTTCTTCCATCCCATCCAGCTTTTCCAAGCACTTTTATAGCTATCTATATATCGACGGATTATTTTCCGTAAATACCAACTTAAATAAGTTTGCTTGTTTAAAAGTACCTTTTTTTCAAATTCCAACTCAATTTATCACTTTAAAATTATACTACGATAATTCAGAAATGTCAAGTTATAAAACACTTGAGTTTCCGCAATTTTATCCCCGTCTTTAGGATTTAGCACCATATTTCTTTGAGAGTTAATTATATATCATTTTTCAGTAAGTCAGCATAATTGCTGGCTTTTTTGTTATTCAAAAAAACTTGACAAAATTTCTTTTTATCTATTGTATAAATGGTGCTATGGTGCTATACTATAAGAGGGTGATTTTTGTAGCATACTTTCTTAAAAAAACTAATAATAAAAAAGGTACTTATCTTCAGATTTATTCAAGCATTTAGGTGACAGAAAGTTGGTCATCCTAATGACAGT
>NZ_LNAM01000179.1:7117-21319 GCF_001461035.1 Acetivibrio ethanolgignens
ATTTAGGTGACAGAAAGTTGGTCATCCTAATGACAGTGCGTAAGAGCAGTCCTGCGACAGCTCAGGAAATCATTAACACTATGATATTATCTGAAGTTTCCGATTTTCAAAATCCTCTGTAAAAGAGAATTGTTCCTCTAAACCAGGTGTAATATATACCTTTCCATGATTATCAATAAAAACTGCTTCAAAGTCCCTGTTTTCTCTCCAGAACTCAATCCCTTTTTCCAATCCCTTAATGAACAACGTGGTGGAAAGTGCATCTGCATAAAGAGCAGATGCACTGATTATCGTTACAGAGCTTAGTCCGCTATCCGCAGGATAGCCTGTTCTCGGATCCATAATATGACAATATTGTTTTCCTTTATCATCCTTAAAGTACCTTTCATAGCTGCCGGAAGTAACAACTGCCTGGTCAGAAAGGGATATAACTCCCAGAGGACCATTTCCCTCCGGATTCTGTATGGCGATTTTCCAGCTATCGCCCTCTGGCTTTGTACCCAGAGCATAAACATTTCCCCCAAGATTTAACAGGGCTGATGCTATACCTGACTTCCTCAGCATATATACCAGTTCATCTGCTGCATATCCCTTGGCAACACTCCCCAGATCAATTTCCATTCCCTGCTCCAGCCTCACTTTGTTATCTTCTTTATGTATCCTGCGATAATCCACCTTTTCTAAAATGCTCCGTAGTGTCTCCTCCTCTGGAACCTGATATTCCTCTGTTGTAAATCCCCATGCCCGGACAACAGGATAGATGGAAATATCCAGTATCCCACTGGTTTTTTCACATAAAGCCAATGCCTTGCTTAGGAGTATCTCGGTATCTTTGGAAACCTCTGCTTCTCCCCTTTGGTTTAAAGAGTAAATATCACTGTTTTTGTCGGTAACAGAAAGCTTTGCCTCCAACTCCTTAATTCTTTTTTCTGCCTTTGTTAAAATCTCCTTTTCTCCACCGTAAAGCTTTATGTCCATAATTGTATCCATGGCAAAAATGGTAGCAGACCTGGCAGCCGTTTCTGCTCCCTGCAAAGCTTTTTTCCCTGTTCTCAACCAGCCTAAGACAGCCAAGCCCAGTATCACTAATATGATAAAAAACAGACTCTTTCTCTTTTTCATTTCTCTCCCTATCCTATTCATTTTTTGCACTGCTTAGAGCTGCACTTACTGCCTCCTTAATGCCGCCGGAGCTGAAGGTAGCTCCGCTTACCGTATCTACATTAGTGCTTTGAGACGATAAAATACGGTCAATAATAGTTGCACCCTCTGACCAAAATGGTTCGTCATCCTTATGGGATATCACCTTTATTTCAGTAATGGCATCATCCTTAATAGTTACGTTAACCGTAATAGTTCCTCCAAAGCCTTCCCCACTTCCGCTAAAGCTTCCATTTTTATATTTGTATTTAGGTTGTACCGGCTCTGTTATCTCTTTTTTTAAATCTACCGTGTCAGTCTCCTTTCTCTGCTCCTCTTTCTCTTGTTCCTTATCCTTTTCCTTCTTATCCTTTTGCTTCTCTTGTATTTTTTTCTCTGGTGCTTTCTTTTCTTTTTCTACCGGCGGTGCAGCTTTTTCCTCCGTTGAAGTCTCTATAACCTCTTTTAGCTTGTCCTTCTCTTCTTCTTTTTTTAGAAATGATTCCTTTTTTGCCGGCTTTTTCTTTTTTTCTATTTTCTTTTCCTCTTTTTTATCCTCCTCTATTTTTTCTATTTCCGGCTCCTGCTTTCTATTTCTGTCCTCTTCTACTACTTCCTCTTCCATAGCCCGTGCTACCGTGGAAGCCTCCATTACCCGTACCCGGTTCTGTTGAGGAATACTTATTCTTCCTACTACAAGGGCTAATAATACTGCCACAGCTGCCGGGATATATTTCAGCTTCTCCCATCGCTTGCACAAGAGCTTTTGTAGTCGCATAGCTCCATATACAAGAAATACCACGCTGAAAATTCCAATATTTATTCCTGAATTCATTTGACCGGAACGTGCCTTTGGAAGATTTAAAAGAAGAACATGTACATAAATCAAGCCATAAAACACATAGGCACTTCTTTGCAGTCTTTTCCATGATTTTGCTGACATCTTTCTGCGAATCCCCGGAAAAGAGGTAACAAAAAGTGGTATCATAATCCCTAACATTACAAGAGAACATATTGCTGCAAAAAGCTGATTCCCTGTGAGCTTAGAAGGCTCTGTAAACAGCAGGACAAAATAAATTTGTCCTGCTGAAAAATTATGTCCCAGCGTTAAAATGGAGGCTATAATCGATAGCTCTCTTCGTATTGGCATCAGCTTCTTTATGGCTGGAGAGCCCTGACGAAAAGCACCTGTAAACATCACTACAGCAAAGATTGCTGTAGAAAATGTTCCCCATGCCAAGGGATTCCACACTCCAATACGGAACCATTGAGGGAACTGATTGGAAAGTCTCAAAGCAGTAGATACGATTACTAAAACTGAAATCAGTGCAGATATCCCATAAAGTAAATTAGCATTTTTTTTAATGAATCTGTCACTTGTAAAGCATACTGCTGTTACAAGCATTAGGCAAATAGCAAAACTCATGTCTTTAACCTCTTTCTCCTTATCTATCGTTTAAAAGTAATCATAACATAATCATATTCCTGACTAGAAAAAGTAATTTTTATAAACATCGAATTAGACTTATCTACACTAATTCCCTGAACTTCTTCATTGTTCTGATTGAATACCTTAACATCCAGATTATTTATCATACCTTTATAATTCTCTGGAATTTCGTAATATATTCTTTCTTCTTTTTTCCGCTTAAACTCACTAACCGTTGTGGAATTATTTTGTAGTTTAATAGTGTAAGAATCCTCCATGCTTTCTTTTTTAGCAGTCACCTCAATATCAAAGGAGCAAGTGAGCTCAGGCTTCTCTGGATAACTAATTGTAACCTTTATACTTCCTGCCTCCTCAAATTCTTGATCGATCTTTAGCTCTTTTTCACCCTTTTTTAAAGATATTTTAAAATTCTTACTCTCAAGATTCTGTTGTCCGATTGTAGTATAGGCATAATTAGAATCTTGCAGCCAAAGCTCCAGTCCTTCTAAATTTAATTTCTCTCCTACAGAATAGTTCTTTTTATTAGGCTCATTAATTATCCTAAAATAATCCAGTGCATTTAAATCAAACTCCTTATCAATCTCAAGCTCAATTCGATAAAAATCAAAAGAAAATCCCTCTGCTATTTTATCCGTAGGTTCGGCCTTTGGAAGCGGCTGTAACTCAATTAGAAGGGTAGGCTTATCATAGGTCACTATCTTAACCTCTTTAACTTCAACCTCTCTATTGTTACTATCCATTACCTTTACTTTTTTGTTTTTTATCGCATTCAGCTCTTTATCTCCAATTTTCATTTGATAGGAAAACTGATTTTCATTCAAATTAATGAACTTAGCATCTGCATCCTCTCCCAACTGGATTTTCGTAAGCTTTTTCTTTTCTACCTTCCGTCTTGCCTGTATATACGAAATATGCCTGCTTGTTGAGTTTTCATGGGTAAATATCAAATCATAATTTCTGGCCTTCCCATAATCCCCACCCTCTGGCAGCGGAACAAAGACTTCAGGTAAGCTGCAGCTAACTCCTTTTGCCGCAAGGTCAGGGAACTTTACGTCTTCCTCACGACCATCTATATATTTTACCTTAACAGTCAATTTACTTAAATTAACAGGCTCTCCGTAAAAAACAGTACCATTCCATAGCTCTGTTAAGGTAATGGAACGAACCTCCTGGGGAATAGCATCCTTCTTGTACTTAGCTGAACGGTTCAATGCATCATCAATTGCATTCAAAACTCCTCTTGCACTATTGGTTGCCCCGCTCACTGCGTCATAAATTTCATTCTTTCCTCTCTGATCTTCGGCAAGACTTGCACGCAAATGCTCTGTGCCATCGTTCTTGATAATATCCGGCAAAAAGAACTGCTGGTACTTGTCTGAACGATTGTACTGGGGATCATCACCGAAATTCTCCATTTTTATATCTTTAACCTTTCCGTTCTCTACTGTAACGGAAACCTCTGTTGCTCTGTTCCATTCTCCCAGTATATTCCGCATATCCATAGGATACTGACCACGCCCCTGGCCATACCAGATACCATCAGCATATTCCTTTTTTTCTTTTCCCAGCACCGTGGATAAGGCATCCTCCACTGCAGATAAAATACCCTTAGAGGTGACAGTAGCTCCAGAAACAGTATCTATCTTTGTTGTATTTCTCTTTACAACTTCCCCCAAAAGCCTCTGTGCCTTATTGTAATATGACGGTGTTTCCCTTTCAGAATCAACATGGACTTTTGAAATGACTCCATTTTCCACCTTAACAGTAACCTCTATCGTACCACCATAGCCTGCGGCCCTTCCCTTATATTCTCCATCTGGTAATACAAATTTCGAAAAATCAATCCTGGAAGGCTCTGTAGCTGCCGAGCTACCTGTGTCATAGCCAGAAGCTATCTCCTTACTTTCCTTACTTTCTCCCGGCTTCTTAGTAGCTCCACTTGCCTGGGAAATAGCATCTTTTACTGCATTAAGGATGGCTTTACTACTTATCGTTGCTCCAGAAATCGTATCAACAGAATCTACTCCTCTCTGGCCGATGAGCTTTTCTATCACTCTCTCCGCTAAATGCAGATAGCTAGGTGTTTCATTATGACTTAAAACCTTAACAGCGGTTATTTTCTCATCCTCTATGCCGACCTCTAATCTCAACTCACCACCGTAGCCTTGAGCAATTCCTTCGTAGACACCTTTTTTTATTTTCTTTTCTTTTTGTTTCTCTGCCTGGGTCTTCCAATCTAATCTTTTCATCTTTTTCTGAAGGACAAGCTTATTTTCTAACTGCTTTAGCGTTTTTGTATTCAATGTTAGCTTATCTTTCTCGCCATCCACACTGATAATTTCCAGGAAGTCACCTCCCGCAGCAATTTGTGCAAATAGAGAATACAACTGCTCATGCAACGTCTTTTTATTATTCTCCTCCACAAAACCAAGTATATATCCCGTTTCTATCCCTCCTGCAATACCACTATTCCGCAGTACAGCCAAAGAGGCTTCCTCTGCAAAGGCAGAGCGGAAAATACTTCCACAAAGAAAAGTAGCTCCTAGCATAATACATCCGCAACGTTTTAATTTGTTCAAATTCAATTCCCTCCTAATTCGCTTCTTTCATAACTTTTATTAGTTATCACTAACTAACATTAAAGCTTTTCCTTTGCAATGTCAAGAAAATATCTGTATAATTTTTCCAAGTGAGAAATTTTCTCATTAACCACAAAATACCTTGTCTTTTATAAATCTCTATGCTATATATGGTGTTGAAGCTAGCTTGGTTTCTAAAATTTATTTCATTTATTCAATAGGAGGAATTATTAATGAGACTTTTAAAAAAATTAAGTTTTGCTTTTACCCTGACATTGGCCCTGTCTATAGCTAGTCCGTCCTTTATACCAATGCATGTAGCTACAGAAGCTAAGGCGGCCACCATGAAAATCAATTACAGCAAAAAAAATCTAAGAGTTGGACAAAGCTGCCAACTGAAGATAAGCGGAACTAAGGAAAAAGTGATATGGAAATCCGATCAGACAAAAATTGCCAGCGTATCTTCCAAAGGAAAGGTAATGGCAAAGGCAGTTGGCAAGGCTAAAATTACGGCTCAGGTCAAAGGAAAATCTCTTATTTGCGAAATTACTGTAACAGCGGCCGAAAACAAATACGTAAAAACAGCTCCATTTACAGCAAAGGAAATCTCCTTAGAGCCTTATACCGCTGCAATGCCAAAAAATTGGGAAATTATTGAGCTTAATTCTCTACATATGCTTGTTCCAGAAGGTGCTAACTTAAATGCAGGTACCTCTTCTATCAGCGTTGCTATAACAAAAAATGCAGAAGCTCGTCAGGAAAACTTTGATGAATTAAAGAAAAAGCTGTCAGCAAACCTTACAAAAGAATATATTGCAGATCTCTATCCTGATACTGCTACCATAAGTGACTTTGTTCAAGAGGAAAAGGTCATTAATTCTCAAAAACTTCTTGTAACTAGATATACAATAACCCTAGAAAAGGACGGAAAAAAATCATCTCTTACCCAAAGCATCTATGATCTTTTTTCTAATGGCTATACTACCGAGGTGACCATTACCAACAATGGTACTGCTGTTACACCTGATGTTTACCGTGTTGGTGAATATTTCATTAGTTCTTTAATTTATATGGGATAGTATAACACCCATAAGCTGGAAAGTTACAAGGTTGCGTTAAACGATCCGTATAATTACACGTTCAACACAGCCTTGTAGCCTCTTGAAATAAAGGGGTTCCTTAACTTTTGATACAAAAGCCGGTTATGAAGTAGCGAAACTCACGTTTGTCATTATCAGTGAAGTAGTGAAGGGCGCGAGCTAAACGTAACAGAATAGAAATGTATACTGTTTTACAATCTTCATGCACACCTTGCCGTTCTTTTGGCAAGCGGTTTTATTATTCCAATGCACCTCTATGTATTCTTCCGGTATGCGGGTCTCCGAAGTGATCCTTCTTCACTTTAACCATCCTGTCCCATACACTGTCTTGTCCGGCATCTATTTCACTGTGATTGTCATTTTAACCGTCTTGCTCTTTCCATTGAGAAGTGTTACCTTTGCTTTTACAGTAACCTTCCCCGCATTCTTTGCTGTAATCTTACCGGATTTGCTTACAGCTGCTACCTTCTTATTGGCTGAAGTATACTGGATGGATTTCACATTGTCCATGTTCAGTCCCTGATCCATTATAAACTTTACAGACGTATTCTGTTTAACTGTCTTGTTGGAATATTTTACTTTTACAGTTGCTAAAATCTTCTTATCAATTGCAGCTGCCTGCTCCTTTGTAACAAGCTCATATCTCTGTGTGAATGCAAGCTTATCAAAATCATAACTGATACTTCCATCTGCATCTACATTGACCCTCTGATCTTCTTCCTTTACAAGCTGATATTTCTTAGTCTTTGTATCATACTTATAAACATAAAGTGTTGTATCTGCTTTTATATCAGCAGTATTCACCTTTACCTGATAAGCCAGCCTTCCCTCTTTATCATAAACCTTCTGGAGGCCTCCAGCTCCTGTAGTATCCTTATGTTCTTCACCCGTTGAAATGGTTGGTGTTTTAGCTTCTGGTTCCGTTGGAGGTGTTGGCATCATTCCTCCGCCACCTGAGGTTGGTGGCACCATCTCTCCTCCGCCCCCTGAGGTTGGTGGCACCATCTCTCCTCCACCCCCTGAGGTTGGTGGCACCATCTCTCCTCCACCGCCTGTGGTTGGTGGAGTGACTGCATTTATGGTTAAGGTTGCCGTTGAAGCTTTCACCACTTTATAGTTTTCTGCACCGGTAAAGGTAGTTTCCCCCTGGTTATGCCATACAATTGTATAGGTACCTGCAGCTGTTGATGGAGAAACATCTGTTACTCCATTATTTTCCTTACAAAGGAACCCAGGTGCTACCTTTGGAGTTGGTCTATCCGTTCCAACCAAGCCGGTATATATCAATTCAAAGGCCGGAATTGCACTGCCCTGATCGATGGTGCAGCTCTTTGGTGCTACGGTTATCTCCTTCGGTGCAATAAAAACTGTAAATGATTTTTCAGCTGAGTCACTATGTGCAGCATCTCCTACTACCTTATAGTAAACGGTGTAGGCTGCAGCATCAGTTCCGGTAGGAAGCTCATCCTGGTAAGCTCCTGCTCCAACCCTGTACTGGATTTGTCCGCCTTCTGCTACTCCTGCTTTCACAAGCCTTTGTGCTTTTCCATTATATACCAGATCTGTAAGTGCCATCGGTTCCTGTGTTACTGTAGCAGCAGGAAGTACCGGCTTTTCTGCTACCCGTTTTAGTGTCGCATCTATCGTATCGCCAGCTACGAGTCCGTGAAGCTCCTCGGTTACCACCGATATGGATTCAAGCTCATTCCACAAAAGTGTAAATGTCTTTTTTGCCATGTGCTTCACTCTGCCGTCCTGGCCTTTAATTTCAAGCTTAAGCTCGTAGTATTGCGGTTCCTTTGCATAGCTTCTCACGATCGTTCGTGCCTCAAGCCTTTTTCCATTTGCTTCTGTTATATTTTCTGAGCCTATCGTATTTATTTTTGTGCCTTCATAATTAGAATGGACGTCATAGATATTTCCACCATCAAATATGTAACCGGGTTCTTCTGCCGTTGTGATTTCGATATCGTCCTGGTAAAGCATGATTCTTTTTTTGTCAAGCTTGTGGTTTAACACGTTAAACACATAGGCTTTGCATACAGGGCAATATTCTGCATAAAAATTCATCATGCAATTGTATTTTGGTGTAACCTGCGGATTAGAAGGTTTTTCATAGGCTCCCACACCTTTGTATCCCAGAAACTTCCTCCAGGAAAGATTATCTACATCAGGCCTTACTCCTTTTTGTTTGTATGCAGCATTCACTCCGGATGAATTCGAATCATATTCGTCTGTAAGCCCATGGGTGTGCCCCATTTCATGAACCGCCATCTCCGTGAACCACCCATTAACTGTGAACATACTCAAATTACCATTCATATATCCCGCGCCGCAGTACACATTTGAATTGCTGATAATCTGGTACGACGTAATCTCTGCCCCCGGATCTAAAAAACTTTCTTTTAGCGCCTCAGATGACAGACGGAAAAATTCAAGCCCGTTGTCTCCGATGTCACAAAGAGCACCCCAGCTCTGATGAATTCCGAAGACAGTATCATTTCCACCACCCTTTCCGGCTCCCAAACCAGAAATTTGAGAAATGGTCTTAAGGGCATAAATGTTAATCTTATCCTGAAACTGTTTATAAGGCTCAATTTTGAAAAAATATCCAAGCAGTTCATTTATTCTTACTCTAAATGTCCTTAACTCTGACTCTGTATAACCGTCACCTGCGATAATCCACACAATGTTTTCATTATCGGGTCCGTTTTTTTGTATGGTTTCAACCTCAACCTTTACGCCATTTACCTCAATAAACCCTTTTCCGGCATTACCATCGGTATCAACATTATCTCCAGTGCCAAAATCAGGTGCGCCCCCTACTCCAGGCTCCACATCTACTACAGGGTTTTTCGCTTCTTCTTCCGTTACGATTTTATAGCTGCCATCTGCCACCTTCTGAAATAAGAGATCCTTGTAGTCAAGATTTAAAGCAGGGCGAGCACCGTATGGGTCAACACCCATGTGACGGCCTCTCGTGCCATCGTTGTGGATGTAACAGGCTCGTGGATCATTTCCCGCCGTATCATGGGGTGAACGCGTCCAATAATATACAACTGCTCCTAAAGCTGCCCTTTCGGCATCCTTTTTAAAATAATTTTCTGTTTCTCTTACGGACAAAAAGAACACTCGTTCATTTGTGATAGTGCCTGCTCCGTAGCTATAGGTATTCCCATTCCAGCAATTGCTTAATGTTATCGGCTCGTCTGTCTTGGTAGTTTCCAGCACCTTCTCTCCGCCGGTGCTCTTCCTTATTGTATTTTCATAGAAGCCCCTGCACCATGCCTGGGCAGTCGAGCCTTCCCACGCATTTGCAAAGGTGGACGCTCCGCTCTTATAGTACTTACCGTTTCGTATTTCGAATTCGTTCCACAGCGTCCAATCCAATACATTCTTTGATACAAGAAACAGACCATCCTTTTCTATTGCCCCGTCCATATTTGTTTTTGTATCAAGTACCTTCCATACAATTGGCTGCACTGTACTACTGCTTGCATCTGTACCATATGCATAACTGCCCAGCCCACCTGTAATGCTATCTCCGGTTTGCCAGTGGATCTCACTTCCCAGTGCTGTTTCCCCCAGATTCAGCTCGTGCCTTTCGGCTGCCTTTATCTGCAAAGGCATAGCTGAAAACAAGTTTACCTGCAGCATGCATATTACAAGTATAAAAATAACTATTCTTTTCCTATTCCCTTTCATATTCTGCTTCTCCTTTGATAATATCAGCGTTCCATTAAGCTATAAGTACATCATAATAACTACAATAATGAAAGTCAAGGCTTTCTTGCTCTTTACCTGCATAGCACAGAAATACCTATCACCGCTGTATAGTTATAACCTTTCTGCAAATTGCGTTTCTTATCTTGTAAAAGCACTATATACCTCAGTATCAATATAAACACCTTTCATTTCCAATGTGTCAATTCCAAACTTTGCTCCATTTTTAGAGTCATCTCTTATGAGCATAAATCCAGCAACATTTGAACCATCTGTTGTCACTCCATAAACGACATACTGTGATTCATAAACAGCTTTTCTGGAATCCCCACTATATATAATATCTCTAAGTCCGATAGCATATTCTATACTATCTTCGCCAAGCATAACAATAGCCTCAAATTGCACACCATTTCCTGTTCCGTCTGTTATTAAGTTTACTGCTGTCGGATAGCTTTTAATTTGGACAATAAACATACCGTTTCTATCCCCTGTGTCTGTGGGAACATATCCACGCAACAGGCCTTTTTCAATCGGTAGCCTGCCTCCTGCAGAGCCTCCAAATCCCTCGCCAGACTGGTCGGTTTACAGGAAATGTACACCAGCTGATCCACACCATAATCCACGATTTTCTTCAGGGCCTTTGGATGGATACCATCCCTTGGCGGGTCAAGCACAATCATATCCGGCTTTTCTTTAATTTCATCTATCACCTTTAAAACATCACCAGCGATAAATTCGCAGTTAGACAGACCATTCAAAGCTGCATTTTCCCGGGCCGCCTCTACTGCCTCCTCTACAATCTCCACACCTATAACCTTTTTCGCCACAGGAGCCATAAGCTGTGCTATCGTTCCTGTACCACTATAGAGGTCAAAAATCAGTTTATCCTTTGTTTCTCCAATGTACTCCCTTGCCTTAGTATAGAGAACCTCTGCTCCCAGGGAATTGGTCTGGAAGAAGGAAAAGGTCGAAATCTTGAATTTCAGCCCCAAAAGCTCCTCATAAAAGAAGTCCTCGCCGTAAAGAATCTCTGTTTTATCACTTTGTACCACATCAGCCAGGCTATCATTGATGATATGAAGGATTCCTCTAAGACTTCCCTTTAGAGGCAGAGCCAAAAGCTCCTCCTTAAGCGGTGCTAGATCATGCTCCTCCTGGGATGAGGTTACAAGACTTACCAGCATCTCTCCTGTCTTTACTGCACGGCGGATTAAAAGATGCCGCAGGTATCCTTCATGAGACATCTTCTTATAAAAGCTGACACCTCTTTTTGTAAAATAGTTAAGCACACAATTTAATACCACTGTAAAATCCGTATCTGCAATCTGGCAGTCCCCGGTTGTTATAACATCATATATGCTATTTTTCTTGTGAAGTCCCAGTGTCAGCGGACCATCCTTTCTATCATCACCAAAGGAAAATTCCATTTTATTCCGGTAATTAAACTCTGTCGGGCTTCCCAAAATATTCTCAAACTCATATTCCTCCCAGGCAGCCTCATCCAAAAGAGCCCTTACCTGAGCAGCCTTAAGCCTTAGCTGCTCCTCATAGGCTACGGTCTGGTAGGTGCAGCCGCCGCAGAGGCCAAACTCATCACAGACCGGTTTTCTGGTTTCCAAAGGAGATGGCTTTTCTACCTCTAAAAGCCGTCCCTCCCACTTGGATTTTCTTTTTTTCATCAGCCGGAAACGTACCGTCTGTCCCGGCAGTCCTCCCTTTACCGTTACCTCTTCTCCCTCTAGCTGAATTCTTCCTTTATTTGGAAAAGTAACCTCCTCTATTACTCCACTGCATTCCTGTCCTTTTTTCATCTATTCTAATCCTCTCTATCTGTTTTTCAAAATCTATCAGCCTATTATAGCCGATTTCCATTCTTTTTGCAATTCCTTGCAAAAAAAATGGAAAGCATCTCCGTTACTGTTTGGCAACTCAGAGCTTTAAAGAAGCTCCCTGACAAAGAATTAATCGCCGCAAACCAGTAAATACAATGGTTGCGGCGATTTTTTCTTTGTTATGCAGTTCCTATAAATGAACCGGCAGCCTGATATAACCAGCCTGTAGCTTTTTAAATATCATTCATTCGTATCTTCTGAACTTTACTGTATTTTCCGTAACGGATCTTCCCTCCCTTTTTCTCATAGGTACGGATTTTCACATAATAGACAGTCCCCTTCTTTAATCCAGTGACTACCTTACTGTTTTTTCCACTTCCTTTTACAGTCACAGTTTTTTCTAGCTTTTCAAAATCGGATTTTTTGGAAATCTTGATCTGATATCCTGTACATGGCAGCTTCTTCCATTCAAGCTTCATTTTACCGTTTCCCACTGCTTTTGCCGAAATCCCTGTTACCTTCTCAAGCTTGGTTATGACTGTTTCCTGCTCCGGCTGCTTCTCAGCTTTCGGCTGCAGTTGACCTGTGCTCTTTGACTCCGGCTTTATCTTCGGTTGACCTGCATCTCCCGGCTCCGGCTTTATCTGCGGTTGACCTGCATCCCCCGGCTCCGGCTTTATCTGCGATTGACCTGTATCTCCCGGCTCCGGCTTTATCTGCGGTTGACCTGTATCTCCCGGCTCCGGCTTCGTTTCGGACAAAAGCACCTTAACAGAAACCATCTCATTTCCTGCCAGATACAGATCATTTTCCTGTGTCATGACCTTAATCGTAGTTTCACCGCTTTTCTTTGCCTGAAGGACTCCATACCGATTTACTGTACAGATATCCGGATTTTCCGAGACGTATGTAATTTCCCCCGGTGCATGGATATTCAGCATATACTCCTCTTTGCTGACCAGCTCCACACTTCGGGACGGTATACTGATTGGATATGGCTTCTTTACAAATGCCGTATCCAGGGTATAGGCATTACGCGTTTTTGGCTCACTAATGCCTGCTGCCGTATCGTAGTACAGTGTTGCACCCACTATTTCTATATCAAAAATATTCTCCTGCAAGCCACTATCCAATGTCAGTACTGTCTGACAATCCGTTCCATCAAATCTACAGGAAAGAATCTTTTTCGGTGCGGTATAATAAAGACGATTGTCCTTTGCTGCAAGCGTCATGTAATCATAAGAAATACTGCCCGAATAAATCCTCCACGCTTCACTTGCAGAAGCAATGGTTTCCGCCTCTGCTGGCACACTCTTTTCCAGCCTTCTTTTTTTAAGCTCTCTGCCATCCTTGTAGCACAGATAGCCATCCCCTGCATAAATCGGTGAGTTTGTCTTTTTCCAGAATGCATCATCATAAGTCCTATCATCACAGCTGTGATATAGCTCTTCGTTCCATGTGTGATCCCGTCTAAAGACCTCTTGACTGCAAAGAAAGTAATCGTGTATCACACCTTTTTCTTTCGTGTCGTCCCAGGTAACATCTACCATATACCATTTTCCTTCGATCTTTACCTGATTCCATGCATGACCCACGCCCCTGGACCGGCCGCCTACCATTTCGCATGGTACGCCCGCCCTATCCATATAATATTTATAGGCTTTTGCATATCCCTCACAAACAGCTCTTTTATCCAGGACAGCTCCCCTGACATCATGGCGAAACGGATATGAACCACCATATTCAATATCCAGAACAAGATAATCGTGAATCACTATGGCTTTTTCAAGATCTGACATGGAATCGTTCAACAGTGACAGTACCTTATCCCCTTCGGCCTTCAGTTCTACATCTCTATTGACAGGATAATCCATCTCAATCCACGAAATCGTGCCATCTCCTCTTTTGTGGAAGATCAGTCTCCCCACATAATAGAGTTCCGGAAATACTTCTGTCGCCCAGTAATTTACGTCCTCAATATCTTTCATCGTTGCACGAAAATCTGTCAGATCAATCCTTTTTTCCCAGTTCATCCATTTTGGTACAATATAGTTAAATAAATCTCTGTCACATCTCGTACCTGTATCCATATCTAATTTCAATTCCTGCCTTTCATTTTCCAGTGCCGAAACAGGTACAGAAAAAAAAGATGACATACAAACAGATATGGCACAGAGCCCGGCAAATACTCTTACTTTCCAAAAAGCTGCTTTCTTCCTTTTCATTTTCTTTATCACCCCAATTTTTTATTAACTGTTGCTCTTTATTAGATTGTATTACAATTTAGATTTTATGTCAATACGGGAGCATCTTCTTGCAGCGTTGAGGAACAAAATTATATAACTTTACTAAGTCAACGCATATCACCTTTTATT
>NZ_LNAM01000180.1 GCF_001461035.1 Acetivibrio ethanolgignens
TCAATCAGTTCCATTTTAGGAGTTGGTTGTAAAAAAGGGTGAACTTCACGGATTCAGGGAATTAATGAGATTGCCCATGCTGTAAATGGCAGGAGGCAAGTTACATCTATGGACATAGAAATGTTGATAGAAGAATATACGGAATTACTGGCGGTGTATGATGAGTTTGTGCGTGACAAGTCGGACAATCCGTATTGATTTGACGGCTGTTATTACATGAGGCTTAACGCTTGTTAAAGTAGTTTTAATTAAAGCGGGTGTATTAAATAGATGAAGTGAAAAAACGCCTTAATAAAAGCGTTAAGGCGTTTTGAGAGGGGGTCATTGCCTGTTCATTTGTTGACGGGCTTTTTTTCTTGCCTGTTCTATAGTGGCTTGCGTCTCATGTTCTACTTGATTATCGCTTAATAAGTGGAACGCCCTCTTGTCTACATATTCAACGAGTTCTTCGTAGGTGGGTTTGTGTCCGTTACGCTTTTCAAGATGTTTAGAGAGTTCCATCATCATTTGGGGATTTTCTTTGCAAATTTCTTGTATGCTTCTTATTGGTTTTTCCGTATTTTCATCAGTGTTCGGTTCTGACGTAGATTGTGCTTCTTCAGATGTCTTGGCTGATGCGCCAAACAAAGAGTTTTTAATGATGATAATATCACGAATGAAACATAATGTGGCAAAGCCACCAAGTATATACATCATCCGTTCATCTGTAAGCCATGAAACAGATGCAATCAAATCATCTAACTTAAATGCAAGGAATAGCGCAAGTGCGGCAGTTCCTACAAGTGCTATCAGATAGTTTTGCGTAAGACTTAGCACGATACCAAATAGTGATGCAATCAGATAGACGGCTGATGCCGCAAAAAGACCGCCTGTTATGGAATTTACAGAAAACGAGCCGCGTTTCACATCATAGTATTGCAGATAGGCAAATACACCTATAAACAGTAAGATTTTCAATGTTTTTGTTCCTAATTTATTCATGTGATACCTCCATGCTACAGATGTTGTCTGCGGTAACTCTATACACATAATTAGCACGTATTTGAGCCTGCTCAAGCAAAAATCGAACCCACTCTTTGGTGTCTTCGCGCTGGGAGTCTGATGACAAAATGGTTAGCGCATCTGATATAGCTTTGCTTGTAAGTTCATACATCTTTTTATAGTTCGTCATTTTTACCTCCACGTGTGCTTTTGAAGTTGATTATATCATACCTTATAGCATAAATGCAACGTGAAATATAACATAAATTATAATAAGCGTTGTCGTATAATAATTGAAAATTCCATAAGCTATATGAGTAGGAGGCAGTGCTTATGGAACGAGAGCATTTCGAGGAATATAAGAAATTAGGCTTAAATATAGCTTATTACAGAAAGGAACAGGGATTGTCGCAGATACAGCTTGCAGACAAGATTGATATAAGCAGAACACATATGTCACGAATAGAAAATAATGATTGTGCAGTATCGCTTGATGTGATTTTTAGTATAGCAAAGGCTTTGAATATTCCTGTTGCGAAACTGTTTGAATTTCGGTAAAATATGCTATGGGTGAAGGGCATTTATTAGACCATTTTGATAGAGAAATATACTTATCAAAAAGTGAATATTGCAAATAATGTTGGCATATGCTATACTATGCCTAGGCAAGAAATGAGATTAGTGTCCAAGTTGGCACAAAGTGAAACCCCACGAATGGCAGTTCGTGGGGTTTCTTTAGGCTAATTGTCACTGTTATTTCCGTCTAGCCATTTGCAGATATAGTGGCAGGCTACACCTGCTATGACGGAAATCAAAAATGAGATTAGTAACTCCAAGTCAGCACCCCCTTTCCGTTGTCGGATTGGGTAGTGACAACATACGAATTGTATCATAATCTGTCGATTATGAGAAGATGAAGTTTAAAAATCGTAGGAGTTATGTTCATTTTAAAAGGATTGTTTCGGCAATACAATACACTCGGGAAGAAGAAAGCCCGTGGCAGTTGTTCCCTTTATCGCTTTGAGTACGTTTTGAGTACAAAATTTTCATGAAATGAAAAATAGGGACACCAAAACGCAAATTAAGAACCTTAACGCATGGGAAATAAACAGAAAAACGTTAATGCAAAGTACCGTGACCCGAGTTTGAATAGTACCTACAAGTCTGGGAAGCCTTATAAACAGGGCAATCCCGGACTTTTCTTTTTGGTCTGCTACTATTTTGCTACTAACCGCAACTACTCTATTTCACATCGTTTTTGGTGCAAATTATAAGCTGCCGATTTTCTAGACGCTTCCCGGAAAATCAGATAGCTTTTCTTTTAGGCATCGGGATTACTTTTCCCGATGCTGTTTCTTTTGGCATAGGACCATATGGAAGTCCTGCATTGGCATATGCTGTATCCGGAGTAACTGAACCGCCTGCTATATTACCATCATAGGAAATTCCCATAGTTTCAAGCAGCGGATTTCCCATTGGAGGCTCCGGTGTTGGTGTAACACCAACTGTAGCTGCAAGCTGTTCCAAATTGCTGACAAGCTCCTGCTGTTTGTGTGGAAACAGGTGGGAGTAGGTGTTCAAAGTTGTGGATACCTTTTCGTGTCCAAGCCTGTCTGCGAGGATAAGTGCATCACAGCCCTGATTGATCAGTAAACTGGCGTGCGAGTGGCGGATGTCATGAATTCGTATCCGTTTTACACCGGTTTTCTTACAGCCTCTTTCCATCTCGTGGGAGAGAAAAGACTTTGTAATGGGAAAGAGCCTCTCGTTCGGAGCAAGCATATAGCGGGAATCCATATACTCCTGCAGTTCCTGACACAGGAAATCCGGAATCGGAACTTTCCGCTTGCTCTTTCTTGTCTTTGGGGTGGTAATGATGTCCTCTCCGTGAAGACGCTGATAGGTTTTGTTGATATCAATCTGTTTTGCGATAAGGTCGATATCAGTGGCAGTCAGTGCCAGAAGTTCTCCTTCACGCATCCCGGTCCAGTACAGTACCTGAAAGCAGATATATGATAGCGGTTTGTCTTTGATACCTTCACGAAAAGCAACATACTCATCGTAAGTCCAGTAATCCATTTCTTCTGCCTTTGCTTGCCCGATGCTTCCAGCCTGACCACAGGGATTCGTGTTTAAATCGTAGAAGCGTTTTGCGTAGTTAATCATGCAGGTGAGCTGATTATTGATGGTTTTCAGATAAGTTTTTGAATATCCTTTTGGAGAATTCATTAACTGATTCTGCCATCTTCTCACATCGGAAGCCTTGATTTCATTGATAGGCTTCTTACCAAAGAAAGGTAGAATGTGAGTTTCACAAATATGCTTCTTGGTCAGGATAGTTGACTGCTTCAGACGGGCGGTCATATCTTCCATATAAAGTTCGTAGAGATTTTGAAAAGTCATATCCGGGTTGGCAGACTGCTTTTCAAGAAAATCTCTTTCATAAGCCAAAGCTTCCTTTTTGGTGGCGAAGCCTCGTTTCCACTTCTGTCGGTTGTTGCCCTGCCAGTCCGTATAGTAGAACTTGCAGAACCATTTACCAGTCTTGTTGTCTTTGTAAGCTGGCATAAACATCATCTCCTTTGTAAATTGTAAGTATCTTTAGAATTGTCCAAAAATCTTGCATCGGATATTGTTCTAAAGCAGAACCGCATGATTGCGGTATGTATCGCACCTGGCCTGAAAACTCTGGTTTTGGGTGCATGTTTCCAAAGGCAATGATATAATCTACATTTTTGCAAATATTATTGAGGTTTTAGTTATCCTCTTCTTTGGTAGAAACAATTTGAATGGTTGAATAATCGGGTTTCTTTTTTGCTCCCTTGCTCTTTTTTGCTTTTTCTCTCTGTGAACTGAAATCAGAGAAGAAACTGTCGGAGTAATATTCCAAAGTTTCTCTTTTCCAAGTATCAAATTGTTCCTGACTTATGGAGCCGCTTTGTAAAGCGGCAAGTTTATTCATCCAGTTTTCCATAAAGAGACAAAAGTCTGCATTATAGGTCCCGCTTCCTTTGCCGTCAACCATGAGGGCTGAAGTCCACTCAGGATTTTCAGGCGGTTTGGTGCAGGAGAGCTGGAATGCAATATCTTTGATTTCCGTTATAGTAAATAAAGCATTGATAACGTCTGACAGGTTATGGAAGCGATAAGATGGAAAATCCTCTTCTGCGGATACAATACCAATCTTATCAGACTTTGCTTCCAGAAGCTCCTGCCATGGAATATCCAGTTCATCAGCCACCTGTTTGATTAAGTCAATCTTCATGGTGATTTCTCCGGATTCGTATTTTTGAATGGTACGCTCCGACTTATCAAGTCTTTGGGCAAATTCTTTCTGCGTTATCTTTAACTGTCTGCGGCGTTTCTTGATTGCATTACCGATTTCCTCTGCGGTATACATGGCAAAACGCTGGTCATCTGATAAAGCCATATCATCACCTTCCTTATATTACTGTTATTGTTCAGTTGTTTTGATTCGTGTTTTGCGTAAAATTAAGAAATCCGTATCAAAAAGTAACTGATTTATAACGTTACAAATACTATACCACGAATAAATACGAATTGCAAGTGCGTATTCATATAAAAATCTATTGACAGTTTTCGAAGGATATATTATCATAAAACACGAATTAAAAATACGGATTAAAACCTGTGTGGTTTATCAAAAGGTTTTAAATCCGTATCTGTAATGCAAATTTAATGGAAAGGAGGAGCCATATGATAACTACAAAGGAAGCATTTATTGATGCAAAGGAAGTCAGTCAGATTCTTGGAGTGGGTATGACAAAGGCATACGCAGTCATTAAGGCATATAATGCCGAACTGGATGCTAGAGGGTACTACACCATGCGTGGGAAATGCCCCCGTAAATACTTCGAGCAGAAGATTTATGGATATGCAGATTACTACAATCCGAGTGATGACCTGACACAGAAAGCTTGTATGGTAGCAGAGGAAAGCAACTATCAGGCAAAAGAAAAAGTCCAATCCAATTAGGAAAGGACTTGGTTGCAAAGCCAAAGCTTCGCTATGTATCTCGCAAATGCATTATAGCAAAAGCATTTGGCTGCTGCAATCAAAAGATACCTGAAGCGTATGAACCTTGGAAACCGGAAAGGAGGCAGTATGGCACGTGGTGACAGTGTGACAGTCAGCTTCCGTCTGAACCTGAACAGGGAAGAAGATATGGAAATCTGGAGTTTTTTGACCGGAGGTGCCATAGAACCCTGTTTTGGAGATAAGAGCAAGTTTATAAAAAGTGCGTTGATAAGAGTAGTTCAGGGCATAAAGCAGGATGACAGAGAGAAGCGTCTTGTTTGTGAGTTGAATGCCCAGAGAGAGGCGATCCGGAATGCAATGTCTGGAGAAGCGGACCGGATTATTAATGCAGTGAAGCTGATTGTCAAAGATGAAGTGGAAAGACTTGCCGGAGTACAGACTGAAAAAGAAAAGCAGATGTTGTATGTTACGTCAGAGACAATGCTGGAGGGGAACGATAGAACCGCCGGATGTTTTGAAGAAGAGTCGGAAGATCTCGACGAGACCATATCGGCGTATGCGATGTCTTTTCTGTCAGATTTCTAGCAGGCAGGTCAAGAGAAGTTATACACCCGGTAATACAGAGGACAAAAAAGGTAATACCGGTTGTAATACAGGTGGAAGCCGGTATTACATAAGGTATTACAGATAATTGCCCCGAATGGGGCATATATTGAGAGGGTCTTAGGGGGATTTTGCTCCCCCTAACTAGATTCTGTAAAACGCACTGCGTTTTACGTATCTGGCAAATTCTCTCTACACAAGTTTTGGAAACAGGGTAGCCTAAAGGGAACTTCCAATGACGGATAAAGAAAAAGAAACGAAAGAAGGGATTGCTTATAGGACGAAGAGGACAATTGATAGAACCAAGGAAGAATTTTACCATCCGCTTGTCGGATGAGGAACGGGAGCAGGCAGAGTATGATGCCAAAGCCAACAACATGAAATTATCGGATTATGTAAGGTATCTGATTACTCATGGTGGAAGAGTAGATACAACGCTTGCTTACGACAGACGGAATCTAATTAGTCAGATTTCCGGTCTTTGCAACAATTACAACCAGATGACAAGAACTGCTAACGGGTGTGGCTATGTCTTTGACAGCACCATGCGGACGGGAAATCATCTGCATGAACAGATAAAGGATTTATTGCAGGAGGTGGTGAACAGTTGGCAATAACCAAGATGATGCATATGAAGGCAAGCAGCAAGGCTCGAATAGACATTCATCTGGAGCATTCCATCAACTATATTTTACAACCGAAAAAGCTTGGGGAAGCAAATCTGGCAGGCGGCATCAACTGCCTGCCGGAAATGGCTTACCGACAGATGAAGGCTACCAAGCAAATGTTTGGAAAAATCGGCGGAAGGCAGGGATATCATTTTGTAATTTCCCTAAAACCGGGTGAAGGTACACCGGAGATTATGTATGATATTGCAATGCGGTTTGCCGAGGAGGCATTTGCAGGAGAATATGAGGCGGTGGTGGCTGTCCATACAGACAGGGAACATCTTCATGCCCACATCATAATAAACAGTGTAAATATGGTAACCGGATACAAGTTTCAGTGCCGGGATGGTGACTGGAAATATAAATTCCAGCCTATTACCAATAAACTCTGTGAAGAATACGGACTGCATATCACTCCTGCTGAATACAGCAAGGAACCGAAGAATATGGCAAGACCACAGTGGGAGCGTGAACAGGCATTTTCCAAATGGATTAAGCAGGATGCCTTGTTTTGTGCCATCAGTGCAGAAAATATGGAGCATTTTATTTTCCTTCTGGAGAAGCTGGGATTTGAAGTAAAACAGGGGAAGTATATCGCTGTGAGGGTTCCGGGGATGAAGCGGTTTAAAAGACTAGATACCATTTCAGAGGATTTGAGCAGGGAGAGTCTGGAAGCAATGTTTCGATATGGGGACGCAAGTCTTGCATCTCCTGTAAATCGAACTGTTTTATTACTGCCGGTAAGAAAAGCTGTTCTTACACCGTACCAGAGAAAGTGCTATGCAAGGATGTATCGTTTGCGGCTGGCTGAGAAAAAGAGGTTTACTTATAAATCTGCTTATCTGTATGAACAGATACGGAAAATGCATGAGCTTCAGGAAGAGTATCTGGTGGTGGTCAAGTATGATGTGAAGTCATATGGAGATTTGTTCCGCCTAAAGTTGCGATTACAACAGGTTGATGAGGAACTGTGCAAAGTGCAGAAGGAAATGTACCGGGATAGGGCTTTACAGAAAAGGTATTGCAAGACTGCACAAGATTTGGAATTCTTTGAAGCGTCCGAGGATGATTATCGGGAAAGTTTGGAGCAGATAAAGCTTCAAAAAAAGGATAATCGAAAGAAGCTGAAAGCGGTGGAGTGATGCCTTGAGAGGGATGGAAGTCTGGCAGAGGCTGAATTGGAACTCCGGATACTGGTTGGAGATATGGAGGATATGGCGGAGGTTGTAGAAGATAATGTGCCGATAAATCCATATCGGTCGCAGGAGGATGTGGTAGTTGCGGAAGCAATCACAGAACCAGTTACAGAATCTGTTGAGGATGATGAAATCGTGTCAGAGGTTGGAGTGGCTGAAGAGACTGTTGTTACAGGCATCGAAGCAGTGGCAAACACTGTTATTACAGATATTGAAAGCACTGTAGAAACGGAAATTGATGTCATGGTCGTGAATGTTGAATCTGACTTGCAGAATGATGATATTCGGGAGTATGGTGAAACGGTGAAATTACCATCTGATAAGGTTGATTATATGAGAATGAGTGTAGCTGAAAAAGCCCGTTGTTATCCGTTTGATGACAAGGGAACAGATGCAGCATTTGAGATGGTTAGGACTTATTTTGAAAAGATTGGTATGGACACAAGTTTTGATTCTGTTTATGAGGAGACTAAACTTTTGACAGATTATTATGAGAAACAGAAGGTAGAAGAATTTATTCAAGAAAAAACAGAGCAGATAATAGGAGTAATGAAACTTCTGGGGCTGGATGCGGGCAATCTTACAAGGTGTTCAGCAGATGTATTATATGAGGTGTTTAATCTTGAGGATATGGAGTATTTTGCCGGTATTAAACTGTTTAACAAGGTAATTGACAGACTGGGAGTTGATATGGATCAGCAGAAACGGTATGAAGTGTTTGACCGTATTTATGAGGAAGGGATGCGAGAGAAGAAGGTCGAGCGAAATAGGAATAGTCGATAGGGTCAATGATTTGGGTGCTATGGAAAGGCTATAGCACCTGAATTGTTACTTTGGTCAAATAAAGGTCAAATGAAACATTTGGGTACAATTAATTGAGAAACAATCGCAACATCTTGCGATTGTATGTTGAAAAAGAACATGTGTTGTGGTATTATAGAAGAGGTGGAGTTTATTGCTGAATTGACATAATGAACGAAGAACATTTGGCACTGTGGAGGTTTTTATGCAGAATTCATATCTAAAGGTTTTTGATAATATGTTTTTTAATATAGAAGAGTGTGATGAGATTAAAGAAATTATTGAACAAGCAAGCTATGTGTTGGATTTAGTTATTACTAAATTTGGAGAAGTTGAAAATGAAATGACAATGGGCACTTCAAGAATAGATGATTTTGTCGATACGGTTATTATTTTATTTGTTAGAAAAATCATGGAACAACTGGATTCAATAAATGTTTTATATTCTGCAAGTTTATTTGAACCAGCACAGATTATATTACGTTCTCTAATAGAGAACATTGCTGGTTTAGAATTTATTTTAAAAGATCACACGGAAAAACGGGCAGCTGCCTATTATCTAGAACATCATTATCAAGAATTGGACATGAGTAAGAATTATTTTAATTCAGACTCTGAATACGGAAAAATGATTATTGAGCAAAAAGGAAAAGAGGAATTTGATAAAGATTGTGAAAAACTAGAAAAGAAAAGGATGGCATTAGAACGATTAATAAAATCAAAAAAAATATTTCAAGAAACTGATATAGCCAGAAAGCAGAAAATAGCTAAAAAGGCGAAACAGAGTAGAAATAAACACAAGGTATATATTCAGTGGTATGAGGTATGTAGCAATATAACAAGCTTCTATGGTTTGATGAAAGAAATTGGTTATGAAAAGTATTATGAAAGTATTTATGGAGGATTATCATTTGAATCACATGGATTGAATGCAACAATGGGTATGAGCGTAGATAAAGATGGATTTTTGTTGAAAAAGATTCGCAATCCGGAAGGAGGCGGCACAACGTTTGACCTTGCATGTGTTTTTTCTGTTGGGGTTTTACATAAGATATATCAGTATTTGGGAGATGGAAAAAGTGAAATAGAAGAATTTGAAATTTTTTTTCGGGAATATGTAAATAAACGAGACATAGCGTGTCAAAATCTTGATAAGATACGAATTATTGCTCGATACGAATTGTAGTGATATTGGAGGCGGATATGGTGATAGAAAATGCCATAGAATATATAAAAAGAATATTTGCGGATGATTGTAGTGGGCATGACTATTATCATACCATGAGGGTTTACCGTTTGGCTATGCAGATTGCAGAGCAAGAAAACGCGGATATGTTGATAGTGCAGTTGGCAGCTTTATTACACGATGTAGATGATGCTAAGCTTTCGCCGGAAACACACGAGACTAAGAAAAATGCAGTTAGATTTATGAAAAATAGTGGCGTGGATGATAAAGTTATAGCTTCTGTGTGTAAGATTATAGATGAAGTTTCATTTGCAGGAATAGATTCTGTTGTGCCAAGCACGATAGAGGGAAAATGCGTACAGGATGCAGACAGGCTGGATGCAATGGGAGCGATTGGAATAGCAAGGGCATTTGCATATGGCGGTAGTAAAGGAAGAAGAATACATGATCCGGATATAAAACCTATGACTAATATGAATAAGGCAGATTATCATCAGAACCATAATTCTACAAGTATTAATCACTTTTATGAAAAACTCTTGCTGCTTAAAGATATGATAAATACTGAGTCTGCAAAGAAAATGGCTGAGCATAGACAAGCTGTTATGGAGGAGTACCTTGTAGAATTTTTAGCAGAATGGGAAGGAGAAAAGTGATATGTTGGAAGTAAAATTTTATGATACAGTAGATGATTCACTATTGAAATTTGCAGTCATTATTTCACAGAGCAATGGAAAATGGGTATTTTGCAAACATAAGGAACGAGATACCTACGAGGCTCTGGGAGGTCATCGTGAAGTTGGAGAAGATATTTTGGAAACTGCTAAGAGAGAACTTCAGGAAGAAACAGGTGCCATACAGTTTGATATTAAGCCAATATGCGTTTATTCCGTTACGGGTAAGAATAGTGTAAATGAGACCGGTGAGGAAACATTTGGATTATTATGTCTTGCGGAAATAACGGAATTTGCTGGTAAGCTGGAAAGTGAGATAGAGAAGGTTGAACTTATGGATGAGTTGCCTGAAAGCTGGACATATCCGATGATTCAGCCTAAATTGATTGAAAAGTATCTGCAGATAGAAAGGCAATATTACAGTCAGATACAGCTGGCTGCAAAACAGACTATAGAATACATAAAGAACATTATCAAGCCGGGAATGAATTTACTCGAGATTCGAAAGTTATGTGAGGAAAAACTGTTAGAGTTGGGTGCTGATTCGTTCTGGTATTGGGATGTTGGTGCATTTGTATTTGCAGGAGATGAAACAACTGTTTCTGTATCTGGTAAGCAGTATGTAACTTCGGATAGAGTTATAGGAAACAACGATATAATAACCATTGATTTAAGCCCACAAGTAGCTAATATCTGGGGAGATTATGCGAGAACTATTATTGTAGAAAATGGCAAGGTTGTAGAGGATATAGAGCTGATTGAAAATCCGAAATGGAAAAGCGGTTTACAGATGGAAGAGAAATTACATACAGAATTGTTACGTTTTGCTACGAAGGAAACAACCTTTGAAGAATTGTACTATCATATGAATGAGTTCATAGTGGAAAATGGATTTGTTAATCTTGATTTTATGGGCAATCTGGGGCATTCCATTGTGAAAACTAAAGGGGACAGAATTTATATTGAAAAAGGGAATATGACCAAGCTTGGTGATGTAAAATATTTTACATTTGAACCGCACATAGCATTTCCGGATTCAAAGTATGGATATAAGAAAGAAAATATTTATTATTTTACAGGAGACAGGTTGGTAGAACTTTAAAAGAAGGTAAAGAACATGAATGTTATTTTTGATATGGATGGACTGATGTTTGACACAGAGAAAGTGTTTATAAAGGCTTGGGATTATGCCGGTGAAAAGATTGGTATTGGAAAAGCCGGATATATGGTCTATAAAACTTTAGGTATGAGTATTGTTGCTTCTTATGAGATTTGGAACGAAGAGTTTGGTAACCGGTATAATCAGGAAGAATTGCGTAAGTACACAAAAGAATTTCTGAAAAACTATTATGAAAATAATAAAGTTCCTGTAAAGCAAGGATTGTATGTCTTGTTGGAGTATTTGAAAAATGCAAATGCCAAGTTGGCAGTTGCTTCTTCATCACCCCGTTGGGAAGTGGAAAAACACCTAAATGATGCAGGAATTATAGATTATTTTTCAGCAATTGTTTGTGGAGATATGGTTGAGAAATCTAAGCCTGCGCCGGACATTTACATAAAAGCCTGCGAGATGTTAAATGAAAATCCCGAAGAGTGTATTGCTCTTGAAGATTCGAAAAACGGATTATTGTCATCTTATATAGCGGGATGTAAGCCAATCATGGTTCCGGATTTGTGGCAACCGGATGAAGAAGTTTTGCAGATTATAAAGGGCAAGTATTCTGATTTAGAACAGGTAAAAGTTGCTTTTGAAAGTGGTGAACTCTAAAAATGGAGAAATAATGCGAAAATTTAAAAAAATTGGGAGGAATGGATATGCCACATATTATTGTAAAATTATGGCCGGGAAGAAACGATGAAATTAAAAGTAAATTAGCAAAACGAATAGCAAATACAGTTGCAGAAGAATTGAATGTAGATATGGGAGATGTGTCGGTTGCTATAGAGGAAGTATCAAGAGAAGAGTGGGGAGAAAAAGTATACAAGGCGGAGATTAAAAATAATCCTAATATATATCATAAGCCGGATTATGAGTATAAATAATGGAGATAAGAAATTTATGAAAGAATTAATTATAAAGGATACTATAGAAGAATATTTATCGGTATCAAAATACATAAACTGGAAGGACAACAGAATCCTATCAAAGGCTGATGAATTTAAACTAAAATATACAGATGAAATATCTTTGATTAAGGTCATTTATGAGTTTGTGCGTGATGAAATAAAACATTCTTGGGATGTTCAGGACAAGCGTGTGACAAAATCTGCTACAGAAGTGTTGGAACAGGGCGTCGGTATATGCTGGGCAAAAGCCAATCTTCTTGCTGCGTTTCTTCGAGCATGTGGAATCCCTGCCGGTATTTGCTATCAGCGTCTCACATTAGGCGATGTACCCGAAACCGGATTTTGTATCCATGCATTAAATGCAGTATATATCAAATCACTTAACAGATGGATTCGCTTAGATGCAAGAGGTAATAAAGAAGGCGTAGACGCACAGTTCGATTTGGAACAGGAAAAATTGGCTTTTTTGGTGCGTAGTGATTTGGGAGAGGTAGATTATAGGATTGTTTATGCAAATCCATCTGAAAAATTGATGCAAGTATTGGAAGAGAATACGGATGCACTTTATATGTACCTAAATTGTTTGCCGGATAGTATTTTTGAATACAAAAAATCAACCATAGCAGATATAGATGAACTGGTAAGAACAAGAATGATTGTCCTTCGTACCGCCAATAAATTGTCAGATGATGTAGATATGTCACTGGTGGAAAAAGATTCATATGAGTATTATAAGCGTGCACTGGAAACTGGTGAACATATTGCATATCTGGTGTATGATAATGGAACTTTTATCGGTGCAGGCGGAGTGAGTTTTTATCAGGTTATGCCGACCTATCATAATCCTACTGGTAAAAAGGCTTATATTATGAATATGTATACAGCACCGGAATATAGAAGACAGGGAATTGCAATTCACACATTGGATTTACTGGTAAATGATGCGAGGGAACAGGGCGTGTCGCAGATAGCCTTAGAGGCAACAGATATGGGGCGGCCATTGTATGAAAAATATGGATTTGTAAAAATGGAAGATGAAATGGAACTGGTATGATGCATAAAGTAACAGACTTACAACCTTGGGAATGTCTCATGAAGAGAATTGTATGGAAACAATTAGGAGATATTCGGGATAAGAAGATACTTGATTTTGGAAGTGGTATCGGAGTAACTGCAAATTATTTGGCAGAGCATAACGATGTAACAGCCATTGAACCGGATGAAGATAGCATAAAGATAAGATGGGCAGACCACCAATATACACAAATTGTCGGTAGTATCCAGGAATTGCGTAAATTTGATGATGAGACTTTTGATATGATTATCTGCCACAATGTTTTGGAGTATGCCGAAGACAGACCAGATATTGTTAAGGAATTTGCAAGGATTTTAAAACCTAATGGCAAGATTTCTATTGTGAAACATAATCGTGCAGGTAGGGTTATGCAGATGGTTGTACTTTTGAATGATTTTGAACATGCCCATAGCCTGTTGGACGGTAATGATGGAATGGCTTCCAAGTACGGAGCGATTCATTATTATGAAGATACCGACATTGAACAATGGTGTCCGGAACTTGCGATTACGAAAGCACTGGGGATGAGAACTTTCTGGGATATGCAACAAAATCAGGAAATACATAAGGATGTTGACTGGCAGGATAAAATGGTGGAAATCGAGATGCGAGTATCGGATATGGATGGATATAAAGACATCGCATTTTTTCATCATTTGATGATTGAGAAGAGATAGGAGACACGGTATGACAAGAGTGTATTTCGTGCGTCACGCACAGCCGGAACATGATTGGAAAGAAGACAGAACAAGACCTTTGACGGAAGAAGGCAAGAAAGATTCTGCAATTGTACTGGAATTTTTGAAGGATAAGAAAATAGATGCGTTTTACTGTAGTCCATACAAACGCAGCATGGATACTATTGCAGATGCGGCAGCTTTTTTCGGAAAAGAAATTATAACAGATGAGAGATTAAGGGAGCGTGAAAAAGGTCCTGATGGCAACAACCACGGGATGTTTCAGAAACGTTGGGCTGACCATGATTATCATGAAGAGGGTGGAGAATCCATTGCTATGGTTCAAAATCGTAACATAGAGGCGCTGAACGAGATTTTATCAGATAATACGGATAAAGATATTGTTTTAGGAACCCATGGTACTGCCCTTAGTACTATATTGAATTTTTATGATAACAGTTTTGGATGTGAAGATTTTCTAAGAATTATCGACTGGATGCCATATATTATTGAATTGGATTTTGAAGGTGATAAGTTGGTTGGCAAACAGGAACATTGTCATATGGAGAAGGAATTTAAGGGCAAGCAGCGTGCGGATAAGAAGTAGTGAGGAATAGATGAATACACGATATTATATGGTCATTATCAAGGGTGAAATAAAGACATCCGAAATAATGTCATGTGGTTACAATAGAAATACCCAAAAATGGGATGTAAAATTCAATAATGGAAAAACATACTCGTATGCATATTTGAATGTGGAAAAATTGAGTGATCCAGATGTTTTAAATCCTGATATGTATCGTATTAGCAGAGAAGGACGAGAGTTTTTTGACATGAGGGCAATATATGTATTTAGGAGTACATACGAGTCTTATTGGCATATCTGTTTTGGTGATGGTAGTGAAAGAGATTATCGTCGAAGCGAGTTACATATTATTGAATCATGTCTTACTCAGAGTCAGTCATCAAATGTATTTGGATATATAAAGCAAATTGCAGGTTTGAGTAATATTAGGAATGAAGAGACTGGTGAAAAACTATTGTCTAAGAGGTTTGACAAGATTTCTTTTGTGGGTAGTGATGTGGCTTTAGCAAAGTATTTGAATCCATCATTATTGCAAGAGAAAAGAATAGGACGGGAATACATTCCGATTTTCCCATTTGGATGCAATAACAGTCAGTACAAGGCTGTGAAAAATGCAATGGAGAATCAAATTAGTGTTATACAGGGACCTCCCGGAACAGGTAAGACGCAGACGATATTAAATATAATTGCCAATATATTGATGCAAGGAAAAACGGTACAGATAGTATCCAACAATAATTCGGCAACAGACAATGTATATGAAAAATTATCATCACCCAAGTACAATTTGGGTTTTGTTGCTGCAACATTAGGAAGTTCTAAGAACAAGAAAATATTTGTTGAGCATCAGGACGCCACTTATCCCGATTTTTCGTCGTGGAAAACGGAAGAAGATCCAAGTGTTTTGCAGAAGGAAATAGCAGAGCAATCCAGTCAGTTAAAAAGTGTTTTTGATAAGCAGGAAAAACTGGCGTGTTTAAGGCAGGAACTTTCACATCTGGTTACAGAACAGGAATATTTCAATCAATATGTCGAAGAATCAGATGTTGATACAGACAATATAAAATTTAAGAAAAAACTATCATCAAAACATTGGATGGTATTGTGGCAGGAGTGCCAGTTGATTTCGGAAGAGAAAAAGGCAATAGGATTTTGGTTTAAGATAAAGGCCTTATTTAAATATGGAGTAATCGATTGGAATTTCTTTAAGCAAGATATTTCAAAAATAATTACAACTTTTCAAGCTATGTATTATGGTGCAAAGCAGGAGGAATTGTCTGTAGAAATTGCAGATATTGAAAAGTATTTAAATAATGTTAATAACAATTTGCTTGAGGATTTATGCAATCAGTCAATGGTTGTTCTAAAAGACAAACTGGCAAGAAAATATGAAGGTAACAGCAGTAGAAAAACTTTTAGTGAAGATAATTTGTGGAAGGAGCCATACGATGTACTGGCTGAGTATCCGGTTATATTAAGTACAACATTTTCATCAAGAAACAGCCTGAATTCAGATGTGGTGTATGATTACCTTATCATGGATGAGGCATCACAGGTAGATATTGCAACCGGTGCGTTGGCACTGTCCTGTGCAAGGAATGTTGTTATTGTGGGGGATACCAAGCAGCTTCCGAATGTTGTTACAAATGATATAAAGGCCAAAGCAAAAGCTATATTTGATACATTTAATGTGGATGAAGGATATCAGTATACGAAGAGCTTTCTGCAATCCATTTTGGATGTAATGCCAAATGTAACACAAACATTATTGAGAGAGCATTATAGATGCCATCCTAAGATAATTAATTACTGCAACCAGAAATTTTATCGTGGCGAATTGATTATAATGACAACGGATAAGGGTGAAGAAGATGTCTTATCGGTGGTAAAAACAGTCGCAGGAAATCACGAGCGTAACCATTATAGTCAGCGTCAGATAGATGTTATTAAAAATGAGATTATACCAAAATATGTTTCCAATCCGGAGGAGACCGGAATTATTGCACCGTACAAAAATCAGGTAGAAGCATTAAGCAAGGAGATAACAGATATTGATGCGGCTACAGTGCATAAGTTCCAAGGCAAGGAAAAAGAGAATATTATTATATCTACTGTGGATGATGAGATATCTGATTTTGCAGATGATCCTTATTTAATCAATGTTGCTGTATCAAGAGCCAAAAAGAAATTGATGTTGGTTGTAACTGGAAATGAGCAATCAAAAGAGCACAATATAACAGATCTGATTGATTACATTCAGTATAATAATTTTGAGGTTACTGAAAGCAAGATTTATTCGATTTTTGATTACCTTTACAAGCAGTATACTGAGGAAAGAAAGGTATACTTGCAGAAGCACAAAAAAGTATCGGAATATGATTCGGAAAATCTAATGTATTTATTGATAGAGGACATTATCTCCGATAACAAGTATTCAAGCTTGGATGTTGTTTGTCATTTTCCATTGAATATGTTGATTAAGAATCCAGAATTATTAAATGAGCAGGAATGTCAGTATGCAATGAATCCAGCAACACATTTGGATTTTCTGATTTATAACAGAATTGGTAAAAAGCCTGTGTTGGCGATTGAAGTTGACGGATATGAATACCATAAAGAGGATACCGTTCAGGCTTCAAGAGATTTGTTGAAAAATCATATTATGGAGTTGTATGAAATTCCATTACTGAGATTTATGACTAATGGTAGTGGCGAGAAAGAAAAGATTATCGAGTTGTTGGATAAGTTGGTTGGATAACCGAAATAGAAAATATAATGGGAGATGCTATTATGGCTGTATCATATAAACGATTATGGAAATTATTAGTGGATAAAGAAATGAGTAAATCAGATTTGCGTAAGAAGGCAGAAATTGCTCCAAACACAATGACAAAACTTCGCCGTGATGAAGAGGTGAGCCTTACGATTCTTAGCAAAATCTGCAAAACATTACATGCAGACTTTGGTGATATTGTGGAGTATGTGCCGGATGCAGAAATATGGGATTTGTATAATGAAAACCGAGAGCTTCTGGGAAAAGATCATGTCAGAGGAGAACAGTTACCGATAGACGGATACCATCTGGTGGTGCATGTCTGGATTCGTAATTCTAAGGGAGAGTATCTTATCTCGCAGCGTTCCGCAAACAGGCCGACATACCCTTTGATGTGGGAATGTGTAGGTGGTTCGGTTGTAAAAGGTGAGGATAGTTTATTAGGAGCAATTCGAGAGGCAAAGGAAGAAGTTGGAGTTGATTTAATGCCGGAAAATGGACAGGTTCTTTTTACAAAGACACGAAAAATCATTGATGGAAAAATTTATAATGATATTATGGACGTTTGGCTGTTTGAATATGACGGAGAGGTTGATTTGGGCAATGCCACAACAGATGAAGTGGCGCAGGTTGCCTGGATGAACAGGGAGCAAATAAAAGAATTGTTTGATGCAAATATGTTTGTGGAGACATTGGAATACTTCTTTACGAAAGTGGACAAAGAAAGGAGATAAATGTTTAAATTTATTTTTGATTTAGCAACAGAACCATTGGGATTACCGATTGAATGGTATTACGAATGGATTATATTAGGAGTAATCGGATATATTGCATATTTGATTGCGTATGATAAAGTTGGAAGTTTATATCATGGGGATTTTATTTCAGGGAGAGCAGCAGGATCATTTTTTCACTGGATTATTCGAACTATTTATTTTATCGTTATGTGGGCTATTACATATGGAGTGATTTGGATTGGCAAATTTGTTATGGCACATAAAATACAAGTCGCTATTGGTATATGTAGTATTCTGGCGGTTGTTATAGCTGCAAAAATATTAATTTGGATTAAAGAACGAAATGAATTAGTCAAAGCGCCAGTAAAAGTTGAAGATGATGATAATCGATAAAAGGCTTTAGAAATAAAGAAAGTTGGTGATTATATGAAAGAAAAAGAACATCAATCCATAGAGTGGAAGGAATCATGGCAGGATGAATATTTGAAATGGATTTGTGGATATGCCAATGCTTATGGTGGAACACTATACATAGGTACGGATGACGATGGTAATGTTGTAGGTATTGATAATGCAAGAGATTTATTAGAGCGAATTCCTAATAAAATTACGGACACAATGGGAATCATTGTAGATGTAAATTTGTTATATAAAGGCGAACTTGAGTATCTGCAGATAATTGTTGATAAATACCCATCTTTAATAAGTTTTCGTGGAAAATATTATTATCGTTCCGGAAGTACCATGCGTGAGATTACCGGAAAGGAATTGGAAAGAGCTTTGTTAAAAACGCAGGGAAGAACATGGGATGGTGTGCCTCTGCCAAAACTGTCAGTATCTGATTTAAAGCAGGATGCAATACAGTTATTTAAAGATAAGGCAGTGAAAAGAGGAAGGCTTACAAAGGAAGAAGTCAGTGTGGAAGATGCTATCTTGATGGATAATTTGCACTTAATTGACGAAGATGGATATTTGATAAGGGCAGCAATGCTTGCGTTTTATAAAGAGCCAGAGAAGTGGGTAACAGGCTCTTATATCAAAATCGGCTATTTTGGAAAATCAGATTCGGATTTGGTGTACCAGGATGAGGTGCACGGTCCTTTGATAGAGCAGGCAGATAAGACCGTTGATTTAGTTTATACAAAATATATGAAGGCCTTGATTGATTATGAGGGTGTCCAGAGAATTGAGCAGTTTATGTTCCACAAGGACGCATTTCGTGAGATTTTGTTGAATGCCATTGTTCATAAGGATTACAGCAGTTGCAATCCAATTCAGATTAGCGTTTACGAGGACAAGATATATATTTGGAATGATGGTGAGATGCCTCCAAATCTTGATTCTACTGACAAGTTGTTTATGAAGCATTCATCAAAGCCTTATAATCCGAAATTGGCTAACGTCTTTTTCAAAAGTGGTATGATTGAAGCTTGGGGAAGAGGATTCGAGAAGATTCGGGAAGCCTGTGCGTTGTATGATGGACCATTGCCGGAATACGAGATTAATGAGGCTGGAATTATGGTTCTTTGCAAGGCTTGTGATAGGTATTTGGGGTTGTTAAGAGAAGATGGTCAGCATCTTAACCATCATCCTAACCAAAATGGTCAGGATTTGAACAAGCTAATTATTGATTTTTGTAAAGAACCGAAGTCGGTTCAAGAAATAATGGATGAATTTTATTTTGATAGCAGGACAAGTTTTAGAAGAAAGTATTTAACACCTATGCTGAAAAATGGTGTGTTAAAGATGACTATACCGGAAAAGCCATCAAGTAAAAATCAGAAATATTTTTCGTGAGAAAATAACCTAACCACATCTTAACCAATGTGGTTAGGAAAAAAATACAAGAATCTGGAGAGAAGGTGAAGTAATGTCATATATCGTGAAATCGTCAGAAAAAACAAGAAAATCGGGAGCTGAAACAGAAACAAAGGCACTATTATATCTAATGAATTTGAGAAAAGATAGTGAAGAGATATACTATTTTATCGTTGATTTTTTTAATGATTTGACTGGTATGGATGCATTTTCTGATAAGTTATGGGATATACAGTCAAAAGGAGCAAAAGGAAACTCGCCAAAGGCAATAGGAAAAGAGTTAGTAACATTGTTTAAAAATTATATGTGTGATTTTGATTTCGCGGATTACATATTATTTGTTGGTGGTGTTTCTAATACCGTAAGAATTGATGATGAAATTAATTCGTTTGGTATTGAAAATGTGAATTTCGATGCATTACAGAAGATGATAGAGGGATTAAAAGAAGAAGCTAGGGAAAAAGAGTATATTGATGATAAGGATATTACGGATACCAATATTTCAGATTTCTTGAAAAAAGTAAGATTTGTAGTTGATGATAGAAAACCTAGTGAATATGTGAAGGCTATTATAAAAGATCATCCGGGATTAGTACCAGAAGAAAAAGTCTTGGATGCAATATTTAATGAGATTCGTGACAAGCAAGCTAGTAAAAAGAATGTACAGGTTGTAGAGGGAGTTGTAATAGAAACGCAGGATGAAGCGTTAAGATATTTCAGACATCTTACTGCGGCGGATGTACGTTTGTTGGCATTACAGAGGATAATTAATAGAAATCCCGTGGGTCAAGGGATTCCAATGTCCTTTATGCCGATATTGAGAACTTGTCCGCCAGAGCAAGAGAAAGATTTTATACAGGAGTGTCAAACGGCGCTGTCAAAAGCATTGTTTAATAAGAATTCAGCGGAAACATTTTGGGCATTATTGGAGGAAGTGTATGGTATTATACTAAAGAATCCATTACTAGACGTGAATGGGATATTTAATCAAATGGACAAAGAAATCAAAAAGAATGCGAAAGATTTTGATGTATTATCATTAAAATATTTTATCGCGCAAGTAAAGGATTGTGTACAAGGATGATTATTAAGAAAATTGCAGTTGGAAATAGTACAGAAGCGTTTGTGGAAGATGGTTTTACAGATGGGTTAAATATTATTTCTAGTGATGATAAGGTAGTGTAAAATAGTTTGTGTTTTTGGTAAGAAATGGCTCCTTTTTGGGTAAGTGCTTCAAAACACAGCGTTACTGACAAACAACTGTCATTCTGCTATGATATCA
>NZ_LNAM01000181.1 GCF_001461035.1 Acetivibrio ethanolgignens
AATAAAAGGTGATATGCGTTGACTTAGTAAAGTTATATAATTTTGTTCCTCAACGCTGATTTTTAAGATATAATTCTTGCCATCCTGCTCAGATGGCGGTATAATGATTTCTTGAAAGAAACGAGGTGAACACTATGGCAAAGCCATTTATCAAAGAAGCGGATCTGATTCGTCTGACCATGGAAAATGTTCGCAGCTTTTATAACCGGGACAAAGGCTATACCACCGCACCCATGATGGATGACTTCATGTGGATCGGCTCCAACGATTTCCAGTGGTGTGAGGGACTAGATGCGTTTCTGCGTGTAACGAAAAACGAATATGAGGAGCCGCCCGTCCTGCTGTCGGACGAGGAATACCACCTGCTGTTTCACGACCACAACACATGGGTGGTCTACGGCAGATACAAGGCTACGGTGGCACTTGAGGACGGCACAGTGCTCCATGCCCATGTGCGCGGCACCTATGTCTGGCGGCGGGTCGATGGCGAGCTGCGTCTGGCTCATGTCCATGGCTCCCACGCACAGGATATTCCGCTGACGCAGTCGCCCCTGCCGCAGCAGCACATGACAGAGAGCACCGCCTTTTTCGATTTCATGAAGCGCATCGACAGCCTCAACACTTACAAGGATAAGCTGTCCTTTCGCGGACGGGACGCTATGTTCCATTATCTCAACGCAGCAGAGGTGTGTTATCTGAAGGCAAAGAATCAGGGCTGTATCGTCTGCACGAAAAACGGAGAGCTTGAAGTAAGCGGGCTGCTGTCGGCACAGATGGAGCATCTGCCGCCGCAGTTTCAGCGTATCCACAAAAGCTATGCGGTCAATCTTTCCCATGTTGCCTCCATCTGCCGCTTCAAGGCCACGCTTCTGGACGGCACCAAGCTGCCTATCAGTAAGGAAAAATATATGCAGCTCAAGGAGGCGCTGGTGAAATAGGAGCGTAAAGAAAATCAGAAAGCAAACCTTTCCCCTGCGGCGGGTCGCAAAAACGATATCTTCCAATCCGCCGCAGGGCATTTCTTAGCCCGCAACGCTCCAATGAAGCAGGGTTCTCTCTCATTTACAGGCTCTTCACTACAACCTTCTTATTCAGTCCCTTCTTCACAAACAAGGTCTTGTATGCCTTTACTTTGCTCTTTGGCACTTTGATCACCGTCTTGGTGGAAATTCCCTTCATGGAAAGTCCTGCTAAGGTCCTGGCGGTCAGCCTGGTGCTGTTCACCTTGAGGGTGCCAAGCCCTGTCAAGCCCTTGAAGGCATAGTCCCCAATCTCAGCCACACTTGCCGGCAGGGTCAGAGTGGTCAGGCTCTTGCAGTTATAAAAGGCCCTGGATTGGATGGTCGTTACGCCTTTGCCGATGGTGACGCTCTTTAGCTTCGTGCAGCCGCTGAAGGCTCCCGCTCCGATCACGGTGACGTTCTTCCCAATGACTACCCTGGTGGCCTCCTTGTTGTTCTTCAGCGCTCCCGCGGCGATGGAGGTCACCTTGTAGGTGATGCCGTCAAAGGTCACCTTATCCGGGATGGTGATGGTTTTCGCCCTGGTATCCTTTGCCTTTGCAAACTGTACCGTTCCGCCGGCGGCACCGGCTTTGGTCACCTTGTAAACCATCCCGGTCCTGCTGTCGGTGAGCTGCTCTCCCTTCTGCGGATAGGCGGCTTCCTCAAGGGTTGCGGCGTCTACCAGAGCAAAGGTGGAAGGATGGGTGACGGCAAACTCATAGTACTGCTTCGTTCCCCTGGTCACGGTCTTGCCCGTCAGCTTCTCTGTCTCTCCGTCTGCCGGGATGCGGATGGCTGCCACTTTTTTGCCCAGAAGAGCTGCCGGTATCTCCAGCCCGATGGTCAGGGCGCTGCCGCCCGGGGTGGTGATGGCCTTATTCTGTGACTCGAGGGTCACCTCCACGATGCAGCCCCCGTCCCCGGCTGCCTGCCTCTGCGCCCTGGTTGGCTCTGTGACCCTGGCAACCCCAACGGTGAGGTCTGCTCCCTCTGCCGCCAGAAGCACCTGTTCCAGAGTATCCTGGGAGAGGATCACATCTCCTGCCGGAGTCTTCACAACCAGGTCTGCTTCGGTTTTGCTTAGGAGCTGCCGGAGGTCTGCCCTGGAGATGGTCAGCCGGATCATGTCTGCATTTCCTGCGTCCTTTTCGGAAACGGCAAAGACGATCTGCGTGGATTTATTTTCTTCTGCCTGCCTGATGGCCTGTGCTACATTTTCTGCTCTTACCGTGGCACTGGCAGTGCCGCTTTCCACCTTCACTTCCGTCGGTGCTGTTGTGGTGGCAGCCTTGCTTTGGGAATCCTTATCCGTGGTCACCTTGCCGGTGCTTCCGCCGCCTGGATTGACAGAGCCACCTCCGGAGCTGCTGCCGCCGCCTGGATTGACAGAGCCACCTCCGGAGCTGCTGCTGCCGTCACCGGAAGCTGCAGGGGCCGTGTATTGGGCGGTGCCGCTGCTGATGGACGCCAGATAGATGCCGTTGGCCTCATAGCGGGCATAGAAGGTGTAGAGGGTCGCAGGCTCCAGGCCGCTGAAGGTCGTGCTGTCTGTCCAGCGGTCAGCGGGTATGCTGCCTGCCTCTTCGCTCCCTGTGGCATAGGCATATTTCACAGTCGTTTTTCCCTCTGCCACGGCTCCCAGCACAACGCTGGTGTCGGTGACGCTTATAACGGCAGGGGCGGCAGGGGCAGCCTGGGGCAGCCGGTTCTCCTCCGGCATGATACCGCCGCTGCCGGTGCTTGTGAGGGTGCCGTGGTTGGTCAGCTTGCCATTGAGGGTCAGCTTGCCGCCGAGGGTCAGCTTGCCGTTGATGGCCAGCTTGCCGTCGAGGGTCATCTCACCGTTGAGGGTCAGCATTGTTTCTGTACCCACGGTCAGGGTTGCATTCTCTGGGACGGTCAGGGTCATGCCCTCATAGATGGTGGCATCTAAGGCCAGCGTCGGATTCCCGTAGACCGTGCCGCTGCTCTTAATTTTTTGACCTTTTTCTTCGTATTCTTCGTATTCAAGGCTTTCAAAGATGAGGCCGCTCCACTTATCCCTATTACTCTCGTCGGCAATGCTGCTGGCTATGAGCACGGCGCTGCCTGCTGTGCCGGTGGAGAAGGTGCCATTGTCACCCTTGTTAATGCCACATCCTCCTCCGATGCCCACACCATTCTTGCTTCTGGCGACGACGGTGCCTCCGCTGATGGTGACGGTGCCTCCAGAACCTCCGTTGCCACCTTTTTTGTTGTCACCTTTACCTCCGCTTCCTCCTCCGATGCCCGCACCATATCCGCTACTGGCGCTGACGAGACCGCCGTTGATGGTGACGGTGCCTCCAGCACCTCCGTTGCTATCTTCTGGCTTGAAATAACCTCCGTTTCCTCCTCCGATGCCCGCACCATATCCGCTACTGGCGTTGACGAGACCGCCGTTGATGGTGACGGTGCCTCCAGCACATCCATTTTTCCAGCCGAATCCTCCTCCGATGCCCGCACCACGTTCGCTACGGGCGTCGACGAAACCGCCGTTGATGGTGATGACACCTCCATCCTCTCCAGCTTTCTCCTTTCTTATGCTTGAATTTCCGCCGATGGCCGCTTCATCCTGTGTCCTGGCTCTCAGCTTGCCGGTCGCGTTGGTGGTCTTAGGAATGTACCAGATGGAGGCTGCATCCACCACAGGTACCGTCTGTCCGTAGATGGTCAGGCTGTTTCCCTGGCTGACGTTGATACCTAAATCGGCATGGAGGTCACAGCCGTCCTTTAAAATCAGGTGAACATCGCCTTCAACGTTGATGCGTTTTTGGATGATTGCTGCACCACTGACCACATACCAGCCAGTTCTCCACTTGGTATCACTGCTCTTCACCTCGGTGTATTCACCGGCAGCTTTTGTCTTCTCCTGCCACTTTGCCCCGACCGGGTCGTAATCAAGATAGGTCACAGAATCCGCAGCCTTCGGCTCGGACTCTCTGGCAGATACAGATGCGCCTGGAGGGGATATCGTTTCACCTGCAAAGGCAGTGGCCCCCCCTGATTGAAAGATGATTACAGCAGACAAGACTGCTGCCATAATTTTTTTCAGACATTTCATTCCTTTTTCCTCCTCGTAATAAGTTTGTAAACAGGAAAGCAACTCTGCAATGCTTTTCCCAATGTTTTTTATATTATACACTACCGGGCCGGAAAAGTACACTAGCCAAAAGGATAGACTTTTATTTTGACCGTATCTGATTTGAGAAATAAATTGTGGAAGGGAGGTATCGTTTATCCTCCTGCCTTTGGGACGCTGCTTGCAGTGAATACCTCCAGAGGCATTCGGTTCGCAGTCTGCCTTTTCAGCTGTACCGTTATGTTCATCTTTGGGCTGCTGTCCTTTTATTTCGGCCTACGGATGAGGCACAAAAACGCTCTGCTGCCATCAGCAATGGGGTTTCTTGTGGGAATTACGCTAGGCCTGTGATAAGACAAACAGCCCACAGGAATTTGAATTCCTATGGGCCGTTTTCTATGGAATAAAATATAGTACAACCATTTCTAAATAGCAAAGTCTACATGCTGTATGGTTCCAGCCTGTCCACTTTCCTTTAAAAATACACCCGTTCTGTGAATCTGGGCATCGGCCTTATCTGCTGTGCTTTCTGTCAGACTGTAGTCAGTAGACACATTTCCCAGATAGATAGCTCCAACATTAGCCTCCTTTAATGTCAGCTGCCGGTCTGTACCATCTGCTGTCTTTATCCAGACGGCAAGCTTGTCATAGACATCATCTGCCTCATCAATCCAACCATCTCCATCGCTGTCATAGGCCGCCAGTTCTGAAAATCCATTACCGTTTCTGGCCCCAAACAGCTCTGTTCCATCATTGATACGTCCATCTCCATTTTTGTCGAGTGCAAGGAAACCACTTCCTTCATTCAAATAAGACATTTCATCCTCTACACCGTCTGCATTCAAATCAAAGCGGAATTTCTGGTCACTTACCGTAGCCGAAGCAGTATCTAGATTGATAACTAACGGATCTGTCATAACACGTTTTACCTGACTTAGCTCCGTCATCTCCGTATACTCCATAAAGCCTCTGGATAGCTCCAGGTCAACGTTGAAACCGATTTCACGGCCATCCGCCGTTTTAACAATACCAGCAGCGGAGAAATTAACACTCTCTGCCTCTGCTACAAAGCTGGAGATCTTAGTTTCCTGAGTCCATACTGTTGCGTTCCGAGCCGGAACTGCTGTTGTACCTCCAGAAACCAGAGAAAAGCCCGCGAAACTGGAAGCTTTCCCACGTTTCAACGTAGTCAGGTCAAGGAACTCCCTATCAGGAAGCCTGCCCTCACGCAGCATTTCCCGCATTCGTTTCAGCATTTCCAGCATCCTTTTGAGCATCTCATAGGTCGTCTTATCTTCCTCCTTCAGGAATTCAATACCACCAGTATTCTGTGCCGCAGCTGTATTCTGCTTTTTCGCCTGTGCCTCTTCCTCCAGTTTTTTTAAAAGCTCTCTACGCTGTTTTGCCAAAGCCTTACCCTGGTCAGAAATACTGCTTTCAACGCCCTTATTCTCTTTTTCTTTTGTCAAGGGATTCTCCCGGAATAACCGGGTAGATATGGTCTTTTTTTCTGTCCTTGCATAGGCACGCTCTGCCTTCATGCCGACAGCACTTGCATTGATAATCAAAGCACTCACTCCTTTCGTGTGCATGAAAATAGAAATCAGGAGCAGGCCCAATGCATCCTTGCCGGCCCGTTCTCTTATAAAGAGATACTCCTGTTCTATATATCGTCAAAAGGAGTGAGATAGTTAACTGCTTTTAAAGATTTTCCATAATATAGTCTGCAAATTCCTCTCCAGTTGCACCATTGCTTCTTCCTGTCATAACAAGTCGTTTTTCTGTTACTGTGCAGACATCCAGTGCTTTATAAAGACGTTCTGCCTCTTCCTGATAGCCGATGTGGGATAGCAGCATAGCTCCGGCACGAATCATACTGCATGGATCTGCATAAATTTCCCGGCCCTCCTCTACCATTCTAGGTGCAGAGCCATGAATAGCCTCAAACATCGCATACTTTTTACCAATATTTGCACTTCCAGCAGTTCCTACACCACCCTGAAGCTCTGCAGCCTCATCTGTAATAATATCGCCATAGAGATTCGGAAGCACAACTACCTGGAAATCTCTTCTTCTGTTTTCATCTAACAGCTTAGCCGTCATGATATCAATGTACCAGTCATCCACGGTGATATCCGGATATTCCTTTGCAATCGCATAAAAAGTATCCAAAAACTTTCCATCTGTTGTTTTTACAATATTAGCCTTGGTTACTGCCGTTACTCTTGTCTTTTTATTTGCCCTTGCAAATTCAAAGGCAGCACGGATGATTCGCTCACAGCCCTGGCTGGTTACCACGGTAAAATCAATACCAAGATCCTCTGTTACATTAATACCCTCCTTACCAGCCGCATAGCCTCCCTCTGTATTCTCACGATAGAAGGTCCAGTCAATGCCCTGCTCCGGAATCCGCACCGGACGCATATTTGCAAATAAATCCAGTTCCTTTCTCATGGCAACATTCGCAGACTCTACATTTGGCCATTTATCGCCTTTTCTTGGAGTTGTAGTAGGTCCCTTTAAAATAACATCACAAGCCTTTATCTCTGCCAGAACCTCATCAGGGATAGCCTTCATCGCAGCGGCACGCCCTTCAATGGTCAAACCATTAATCACCCTGAATTCAATTCTTCCTTTTTCAATTTCATCCTTCAAAAGATATTCCAGAACTCTCTGTGCCTGTGCCGTAATCGCAGGTCCGATACCATCACCGCCGCACACGCCAATTATAATCTTATCTAAGGTCTTATAATCAGCAAAATCCCCCTGTGTCTTCATCAGCTCTACTCTCTTTAACTGCTTTTCCAAAAGCTTGCCAAACTGTTCCTTAGCGGCCTCAATCTGATCTCTGTACATACCGTGTCCTCCTTATTCTTTTGATTCATTTTAATCAAAGGACCATTTTTTGTCAATCCCACAGCTATTTTTCTTGCAATTTTTGCTCTGTGCTTTGTTTTTTGGTTGACTTTTTTTAATAAATAGCGTATAATAAAAACAGTAATAATTACTATTTTTTAGAAAGGAGTTTTACTATGAGAAAGGAATTAAAAGGAACCAGAACAGAAGCAAATCTGATGGCTGCTTTTGCTGGTGAATCCCAGGCAAGAAACAAATACAGCTACTATGCTTCTAAGGCAAAAAAAGAGGGTTATGTACAGATTGCTTCTATTTTTGAGGAAACAGCAAATAACGAAAAAGAGCATGCTAAAATCTGGTTTAAGCTTCTCCATGATGGTATCGGCAGCACCATAGACAATCTCAAAGATGCTGCAGAGGGTGAAAATTACGAATGGACCGATATGTATGCTGCTTTTGCAGAGGATGCCAGAAAAGAAGGCTTTGATGAAATTGCTGCTCTCTTTGAAGGTGTTGCTGCTATTGAAAAGGAGCATGAAGAACGTTACAGAAAGCTCCTTGCTAATATTGAAGACGGCATCGTATTCTCTAGAGATGGTGATATGATTTGGCAGTGTGCAAATTGCGGACATATTGTAATTGGAAAGAAGGCTCCTGAGGTTTGTCCTGTTTGTGCACATCCACAGGCTTACTTCCAGATTAAAGCTGAAAATTATTAATATACAAAACTTCCTAAAGAAAAATCGCTGTAGGCATAGAGCTTACAGCGATTTATATTTTTTCTTTTTTACCGTGGCTACATCACATTCCTGTTATTTTCTCTTTTCAATAATTTTATCCAGCACGGATTTATAAACAAGAATAATATTAGCATCTACATAGCAGAATTTATTTACCACAAATTCCCATGTTTTATAAAGAAAGCAGATGCTAAGCAGCAAAAGGCTTACAAGGGTCACACTTCCCACCAGCTGTTTTCCGATCAGGAACAGGCAACTCCCAACGTATACAATCACAACAAGCAAATACTGTCTATGAATCTTTACTGCCGCATACATGGCATCAAGAAGCTTTTCAAGACGCTTTAGCAGTGCATCATATTCTTCATCCTTAAGCTCCTGAAATAGTTCCTGGTACAGCTCTTCACTGCCTTTTTTTCTTGCATAGTAGCTTTTATCCTCAAGAGCACTTTTTACAGCTGCAAAATATCTGCTGTACCGTGCCTTTCCAAATTCCCGACTCAAAAAATCCTTAAAAATATTGATTGTCATCACCATCCTGTAAAAAATCCTCTTTATAATATGAGCATAGGTGGATTATTTTATCCGTTCCAAAATTTCCATAATACCATGGCATTTCCTTTCTTACACAATTCTTTAATGAGTATATCATATTTTTTTGCAAAATTCCAATAATAGTGCTATAATGTTGCAAGAATAAAATATTGGAGGTAGAAAAATGTCTAAAGTTACAGTTATGACCCATCCACTAATTCAGCACAAGATTGGTATCATGCGTCAAAAAACAACATCTACTAAAGAATTCCGTGATTTGGTCGCAGAGGTTGCCATGCTTATCTGCTATGAGGCCACCCGGGGTCTTCCATTAGCGGACATTGAAATTGAAACACCACTTGTAAAGACAACGGTAAAAGAAATTGCGGGCAAAAAGCTCTGCATCGTTCCTATCCTTCGTGCCGGACTCCATATGGCAGATGGTATTCTGAACCTGATTCCAAATGCAAAGGTCGGCCACATCGGTATGTACCGTAATGAAGAGACCTTAGAGCCTGTAGAATACTTCTGCAAGCTGCCAAAGGACGCTGCTGACCGCGAAATCTTTGTTGTGGATCCAATGCTGGCTACTGGTGGTTCCGCTATCGCTGCTATCAATCAGTTGAAAAAACGGGGCATCAACCATATCCATTTTCTCTGCCTGATTGCTGCTCCAGAAGGCTTAGAAGCTTTTCAGAAGGCACATCCTGATGTTGAAATCTTTGTTGGTGCTTTAGACGAAAAATTAAATGATAAAGGCTATATTCTCCCTGGTCTGGGAGATGCGGGAGATCGCATCTACGGAACTAAATAAATTTGTATACAGTAGTAGAATCGAACTCTTCTGAGGCCCGTACAACTGTAGTAGGAAAATCAGGCTTATTCGGTGCATCCGGGTAGGCCTGTGTTTCAAAACAGAATCCCCCATGCTTTTCATAAACCATACCCTCCTTTCCACCCTTTTCTCCCTGTAAAAAGTTACCGGTATAAAACTGTATACCCGGACGGTTGGTATAGACCTCCATAACCCTTCCCGAAACCGGATCCTCTGCCCTCGCAGCCAGTTCTACAGAATCTTCCTCCACTTCATTTAGAATATAATTATGATCGTAGCCTCCAGCCAGCAATAACGGCTCATAATCCGCCCCAATATCCTGTCCGATTTTCTTTGCCGTTCTGAAATCCATCGGTGTTCCCTCTACTTTGCAGACTTCTCCTGTCGGTATCATATTGGCATCTGACGGCGTAAAGGAATCAGCGTAAATCGTCACCTTCTGCCCCAGTACACTTCCAGAGGTATGCCCAGCCAGATTAAAATAGCTGTGATTTGTAAGGTTAATAATAGTATCCTCATCTGGTACTGCCAGATACTCAATTACAAGCTCATTGTCATCGGTTAGCCTATAAGCAACGGATATATCTGTATTTCCCGGAAGTCCCTGTTCCCCGTCGGGACTTAAGCGGGAAAATTCTACCATATATTCTCCCTCTTCCTCTGTTATTTCCGCTTCATACATCATCTTGTTATAGCCGGTAAAACCGCCATGCAGATTATTTATGCCATTATCATTTTTCTCCAGCGTATATTCCTTTCCATTTATCACAGCTATGCCACCGCTCAAACGATTAGCATTTCTCCCTATAAATCCTCCAAAGGCTGTTGTTGTCTCCTCATAGCCGGCCACACTGTCATAGCCCAGGACAACATCTGCAAGCTTTCCATTCTTATCTGGAACCAATAGTCTTAAAAGTACTGCTCCATAATCAAGAAATTCCGCTTCCATTCCATTTTTATTGGTAAGAATGTAGCTTTTTACTTCTTTTCCATCCTTCGTTTTTCCATAGCCTCTTACTATAATTCCCATTCTTCATTTCCTTCCTTTTCTTTATTTTTATCATCCTCTATCTTCCAGAGGAGCCCCTGGCGGTAAACCCTTTCCCGGTACACAGTATATTCGTTTATTTTATCATAAATAGATACCAGTCCTCCTTCTTTCGTATAAATCCTATATTCAAGCACTCCTATCTGTCCTTCCCACTGTTGTAAAAGCTTTCTGTCCTCTTTATATACGATATCTAGCCATCCTGTTTCCCCGGAATAAAATTCTCCAGGCTGATAACCAAACTGTTCTATTCCTGCTGACAGATAATCTACACTGCCATTCTTATTTTCACAGATACTATAGGCTACCTTTCTACTCTCTTTTAAGCCTTCTTCCATGGCTGCATTCTGACGCAGCAGCCGGCACAGCTCATTGCGGCTTTCCTCTCTTTCCTGTAAAATCTCATAAATTACCAGAATTCCAATGCTGTTGCCATTTCGATTTATCAAAGGGATTCTATTCAGCTTGGCAAATCCTTTCTTTCCTGCTTCTATCTTTACCTGCTGTAGAACTCCATAGCTTTCCAGTTGCTCTTCTATTACCCTTTCTTCGAAGGTAAACATCTCAACATCCCCTGGTTCTACCTTCACATTCTGTTCTGCCATTTTCAGGCTGACCGCATTTTGTCCACGAATCCGCAGCCTTTTATCCTTCCAGATAATCCGTGGAATATAAATGCTTTTTTCCTCCCCAAAGGCATTTTTATAAGACTGCTCTAAAAGAACAGTAACAATATGCTCATGGTCAATCTGAAACACACATAGCTCCATGTCAACCCTAAGAAAATACCCTTTATTTGCAATCAACTCACCTGGAAAAAAAATTCTTCCATTCAGCAAGATTTTATCAGGAAGCCTTCTTTTCGCCGTATCCTTCCATATCTGATTAATTTTCTTTGTTTCTTCTCCAATCAGCCATCTCGCCTGCTCATTAGCTCCAATCAGCTTACCACTCTCATAAATATAAAAAAATATCGGAAAGCTTATCTGGTCTGCCAGATTCTGAAATCTTTTTTTTAATGTAAGCTTCATACTCCCTCCCGCCAAATAAAGAAAAAAGAACCTGTATTTAAACAGGTCCTTCTCAATTTCATGCCTTACAATATAACTATTTCTTTCATAAAAATTTAAACAAATCTATATATCAGAAAAAGGTACACTGTTAACAAAAATTGGTTGTAACAATTATTTTCTTGTTACATTAGCTGCCTGAGGTCCCTTTGCACCGTCAACAACGTCAAATTCAACCTCTTCACCTTCATTCAGAGTCTTGTAGCCTTCCATATTCAGTCCGGAAAAATGAACGAATACGTCATTGCCCTGCTCGTCAGAGATGAATCCATAGCCCTTCTGGTTATTAAACCACTTTACTGTACCTGTCATAGTTATTTCCTCCAAAAAATAAATAAATAAAAATATATTGTTGCACTATTACAACAATATCATCTTAGCATTAAACTTTGCGAATGTCAAACAATATTTAATCAGCAACGTATAGTTTCGTATCATTCGAAACCAAATGTTGCGATTTTTTCTTTTATAGAATATTAATTGCTATAATTCCGTAAGATACCAGTAAATACAGCATTTACAGCTTATAGAAGGAGGGAGATTTATGGCTCTTACATTATTATCCGTACGGCTGAAAAATCTTCGTGAAAGTCGGAATCTCACTCAGCAGGATCTTGGTACTTATCTGAATATTTCAAGACAGGGCTATTCTCATTATGAAAATGGAACCAGGGTTCCTGATTTCCATGTTTTAGAGCGTCTTGCTGATTTATACGATATTTCCATAGCTTCTCTTTTAGCCCCTTATGCTAAAAAGGATTATCTATCCGGCGAGGTTGCAGAAGAATCCCCCGATACCCAGTCTTTACAAGGACTTACCCGCCAGGAACAGATGGTTTTAAATCTTTTTTCCCAGCTGCCGCCGGAGGACAAGGAGGATTTCATGGATCTTTTGTCCATAAAGCTACATCAAACCAGAATCCGACGCAGCCGGACAAATGCAAAGGAAAAAGAAAAATAAGAAGTGTATGCTTTGGAACCCACAAAGCATACACTTCTTTTTCATCTTCTTACTTAATTTTCTTCTTTTTTCATAATTTCGATTTCCAGCTCTTTCAACTGTGTATCATCTACCACATTCGGTGCCTCTGTCATTAAGCAGGAAGCATCCTTTACCTTAGGGAAAGCAATGACATCCCGGATATTTTCCTGCCTTGCCATCAGCATAACCAGACGGTCCAGGCCATAAGCCAGCCCTGCATGAGGCGGTACACCATACTTAAAGGCATTTAACAGGAATCCAAACCGCTCATAGGCATCTTCCTTTGTAAATCCAAGTACCTCGAACATCTTCTCCTGCACATGATTCTGGAAGATACGAACAGAACCACCACCAATTTCCGTACCATTCAGTACAATATCATAAGCCTTTGCACGCACCTTACCCGGATCCGTATCTAATAAAGATAAATCCTCTTCCATCGGCATAGTAAATGGGTGATGCATAGCAGTAAAGCGGCCCTCCTCCTCAGAGTACTCTAACAGAGGAAATTCGGTTACCCAGAGGAAGCGGTACTCATTTTTATCGAACAGCTCCAAAAGCTCGCCTAAATAAACACGCAGGGCACCTAATACATCATACACAACCTTATTTTTATCAGCCGCAAAAAGAAGCAAATCTCCCTTTTCCCCACCCATAGCAGCTACCAGACGGGAAAGCTCTTCCTCAGTCATAAATTTGGCAAAGGAGGATTTATAGGTACCGTCCTCATTGACTGCCAGATAAGCCAGCCCCTTTGCTCCATAATCCTTCGAAAAATCAACCAGGGCATCAATTTTCTTTCTTGGCATACCAGCCTGTCCCTTAACATTTAAGCCACGGACACTACCGCCGTTTTCAATGGCATTTTTAAATACAGCAAATTCACAGCCACGGACAGTCTCTGTCACATCAGTAAGCTCCATACCAAAACGAAGATCCGGCTTATCAGAGCCAAAACGATCCATCGCCTCCTGCCAGGTCATCCGCTGAATCGGCACAGGAATATCAATATTTAAAACCTCTTTAAAAAGCTTCTGTAAAAGACGTTCATTGACATCAATAACCTCATCCACATCCACAAAGGAAAGCTCCATATCTATCTGGGTAAATTCCGGCTGACGGTCTGCACGCAAATCCTCATCACGGAAGCATTTTACAATCTGGAAATAACGGTCATAGCCAGAGCACATTAAAAGCTGCTTAAACAGCTGTGGTGACTGGGGCAATGCATAAAAATTGCCCGGATGTACACGGCTGGGCACCAGATAATCTCTAGCTCCCTCCGGAGTACTCTTAGTCAGCATCGGAGTCTCTATTTCCAAAAAGCCTTCCTCTGCTAAAAACTGTCTTGTCAGAGTAGCTACCTGGCTTCTCATCATCAGATTCTTCTGTAAATCCGGTCTTCTCAAATCCAAATAACGGTATTTCAAACGAAGCTCTTCCTTCGTCTTTGAATTCTCCTCAATTGGGAAAGGAGGTGTCTCTGCCTCAGACAAAATACGAAGCTCCTCTACCCGGATTTCAATATCTCCTGTTGCCAGATTTTCATTCACTGCACCACCACGCTTTTCAACACGGCCAACAACAGCTACCACAAACTCACTTCTTAATTTTTCTGCCTTTGCAAAGTTTTCTGCTCCACAATCGCTCTCTTCAAATATAATCTGAAGCAGCCCAGAACGGTCTCTTAAATCGACAAAAATAATACCGCCCTTATTTCTGCTTTTTTGTACCCAGCCCATTACCGTAACGGTCTGCCCAAGCTTTGCCGCACTTACTTCAGTGCAGCGGTGGCTTCTTTTTAAGCCCTTCATTGATTCTGCCATTATAATTTCCTCTTTTCTATTTTTCCTATTTTATAAAATACTCTGTAATTTTATCTAAGTCAACCTCTATTTCTTCGTGAGTCTCCATATTTTTAATAGAAGCCTTTCCTTTAGAGAGCTCATCAGCTCCTAAAATGACCGTATTCTTGGCTCCAATCTTATTAGCATACTTCATCTGGGCCTTTACACTTCTATCCATATAATCTGTTTCGACAATAATGCCAGCTGCCCGAAGCTTTGTTACCAGCTGATAAGCCTCTGGTCTGGCCTCCTTGCCTAAAATTCCTACATACAGAGCAATCGGCTCCTCCTTGGGAAGCTCCGTATTTTCTCTTTCCATAAAATAAATGATACGCTCCAGACCGATACCAAAGCCAACAGATGGAATGTCCTGCTTTTCATCAATCTCATGTACCAGTCCATCATAACGTCCACCACCACAGAGGGTAAAACCCTCCTCATTAACAAACTCAAATACTGTCTTTGTATAGTAATCCAGACCTCTTACAATACCGGTATCTACTTCAAAGGGGATATTTAAGCTGTTTAACAAGCTTCTAAGCTCCTCAAAATGCTCCCTGCACTCATCATCCAGATAATCAATCGTTCTTGGAGCATTTTTCACGATTTCTTTACATTCTGGCACCTTACAGTCGATGACACGCAGCGGATTTTTCTGCATACGCTCCCGGCAGGTCGGACACAGCTTGTCCTCATGTTCCTTTAAATAAGCCAGAAGTGCCTCATTGTAGGTCTTGCGGCAGCTCTTGCAGCCAATACTGTTAATATGAAGCCTTGCATCCTTTAATCCCAGTTCACGGATGAAGGTCATTAAAAGAGTAATCAATTCTACCTCTGCCAGAGGACTTTTGGAGCCCACAAATTCTACACCAAACTGGTGATGCTGGCGAAGGCGTCCACTCTGCGGTTTTTCATAGCGAAAGGCTGGTGTTACATAAAAAAGCTTCGTCGGCTGGCTGCCTGCATACAGGTTGTTTTCCAGATAAGCACGAATAGCACCAGCTGTCCCCTCTGGCTTTAAAGCAATATGACGGTCACCCTTATCATAAAAATCATACATTTCCTTTTGCACTACATCCGTAGTCTCACCTACACCACGCTGAAACAAGGCAATATCCTCAAATACCGGTGTAATAATCTCCTTTATATTGTATGCCTTGCAAAGCTCTCTCGCCTTTTTTTCAATCAGGGTTCTTTTGTACATCGCATCGCCGTACCAATCCTGAGTTCCTCTTGGTCTCTGGGTAATCATAATTTTTCCTCCTCAAATTCCTTTATATAAGCATATAAATTAATCAATGGTTTATCCGTCTCCGGTGCATTTACATAGCTGATAATTCTGTCAACCTGTTCAAATTCTCTTGAATTAATAACCCTCTGAAATGCAAGAAATACACACATATCAAAATTTTTGATTTCATCAATCATCATCTCCATCGCCGTATCTACATCAAAAGCTGCACGATAAGGTCGATTGGACACTAGGGCACAAAACATATCACATACTCTTAGAATTCTGGCACCTAAAGGAATCGTCTCTCCTACCAGATTATCCGGATAGCCGGAGCCATCATAATTTTCATGGTGATGATAGATGATTTTCTGTATCATTTCATTAAAACCGGCTTCCTTTACAATCTCATAGCTATACTTGGCATGCCGTCGCATATACTTCATTTCCTCAATATCCAAAGCTCCCTTAACGCGCCCATACAGATATTTTGACAGTCGAAGCTTTCCTATGTCATGGAGCATAGAAGCCATAAGCATCTCCTCCATAAAGTCCTCTGACTCTCTAAGCTCTTTTCCTACCAAGGCCACCAGCCGGCTCACTAAAATACCATGTTTAATGGCAGATTTAAAGTCCTCCTGCAAGGCATACTCGAATTCTTCTTCCTCTAAAAGCTCAATTCCCATATTATTAAGCATGAAATTCCCTTTCTATAAAGCTTCTTTTACGCTCAATCATTTCGTCAATTCTGAAAATATAATCCGTCAGACTCTTTACATTTTCTACACGCTCTACCCGGTTTTCTCCCGGGAATACAAACTTAGAAGAGCCTCCGGCCCCTAATGCCAGAATAATCTGTTTCTCCTCCATAATGAGAATATTATAAATACCCTCCTTACCTTTCCTTGCATAACCGATATTCTCCTGGTTTGCACTTTTACTGCTTCCCGTTGTATTTTTCTGGCGGTACATATAATAGGGTGCGTAACCATGCTCCTTACAAAAAAGTCTGCCACTCTCTACCATAGCATCAATGGCATCACAGTCCCGAAGCTCACGGTTAAGGTTTAATCTGGCAGCACGCTTGGTTACCAGAGAATGTATTGTTATACTGTCCGGGTTAAGCTCTCCCACCTGTTTAAGAGTATCCTCTACATCAGCAATGGTCTCTCCTGGCAATCCTACAATCAAATCCATATTGATGTTGTCATGGCCGATTCTTCGGGCCATATGAAGGGCTTCCCGAATCTGGTCTACTGAGTGGCTTCTTCCAATCATATCCAGTGTCCTTTGCTGCATCGTCTGTGGATTAATAGAAATCCTTCCTACACCATATTCCTTCATCAGACGAAGCTTCTCCTCCGTAATACTGTCCGGTCGCCCGGCTTCCACAGTAAATTCCTTTACATAGGTAAAATCAAAGGTTTGGCGGACTTTTTTCAGCAGCCGTTCAAACTGCTCTTCACAAAGTGCCGTCGGTGTACCACCACCGATATAAATGCTTTCCAGCTTTTTTCCCGGCATACAGTTCTTTGCATAGTCCATCTCCTTAAACAGAGCCTCAAGGTAAGCGTCTGCGTAGGAACCCAGTTTTTCATAGGAATAGGAGGTAAAGGAGCAATAAAGGCAGGTAGTCGGGCAAAAGGGGATTCCGATATAAATACTATAACCCTTTTCATAATCCAGCTGTTCTAAAAGTCTAAGCTCCCGTTTTGCTATCTCACAGCAAAGCTCAGCTTTTCCAGAGCTTAAATAATATTCCTCCTGCAGCCTTTTATGAACCTCTTCCTCGGTCTGCCCTTCTAGATAATATGCCATAGGAAGCTTTGTCGGCCTTACTCCCGTCAGAGTCCCCCAGTCCAGCTTCTGCCCGGACACACGGGAGAGACAGCGGTATAAGAGTCTCTTTACTTCATTTTTATATTGTTTTTTTCTCGCTTCTTCCTCTGTTTCGGTAATCACCGGACTAACGTCCTCAAAGATAGGTATTCCATTTTCTTCATATGAAATACCTATCCTATCTGTATCAAATCTGAATTTAATTTTCTTTCCCTCCGTTATCGGAACCGCCTCTGCCTCTCCGGTAGCAAACACAAGCTCCTCCATCGGATAAAATGCCTTAGTTAAGGCCTGTATATCATAATAGTAGGCCTCACCTGGTAATACTATCGTTATCATGCTTACTCCCAAATATTATCGTTCAAACAAGGATTATTTCTTTTTTCATAGCCAATGGTTGTCTGGGAACCATGTCCCGGCAGCACCAGTGTATCCTCTGGCAATACCATAAGCTTTTTATTAATAGATTCGGTAATCGCACTGCTGCTACCGGTCGGAAAATCTGTCCTGCCTACTGTTTCAAAAAACAGAGTATCTCCACTGATTAAAACATCGCAGTCAGCAAAATAATAGCACATGCCCCCCTTTGTATGTCCCGGTGTGGAAATGGCCTTAACAGAAAGTGCTCCAAAGGTAAGCTCTTCTCCATCCTTAAGCCACACATCTGCCTCCAGAGTCAGTCTTTTTAAGCCCATATAGGAGCAGTTCATACGTTCATCAGCCAAAAGCTCCTTTTCTGCTTCACAGGCATAAATCTGCGTATGAAAGCTCTCTGCTGCCTCCCTTGCCGCTGTCATGTGGTCAAAGTGTCCATGGGTCAGTAAAATCCCCTTTATCTGAGCCTTTGCTTCCTCTGCCATCTGCACAATAGCCGGACACTCATCCGCCGGATCGACAAGCACAGCAGCCCTGCTGTCCTTATCAACAATCAAATAGCAGTTTGTCTGCACCATACCGAGTAGCTGGTACCATATCTCCAGTGACTTTTTTTCTATTTTATGAATCATTTTCTCTCTCCTTTTCAGCCCGAGGTTCTCTCAATATCAATAATGCCTTCAATACCCCGAAGCTTTTTCACTACTGTATGCAGATGCTCTACACTCTTTATCTGAAAGCCTACGCTAAGGGTTGCTGTACCCTGCTTGGAGGTACGGACATTCATAGAAGTCACATCTATTTTATTTTCTGTAAAGGTCTTGGAAATATCCGCCAGCATTCCCATACGGTTAGTCGTATAAATCTTAATCTCTGCCTCATAGAACTCCTTCTTTTCCTCCATCTCAGGGACACTCCACTCCGCATCGATAAGACGTACACGATCCTCCTCTGGAAGATTTATCACATTGACACAGTCTGTTCTATGGATAGACACACCACGACCTCTGGTAACAAAACCGACAATTTCATCTCCCGGCACCGGGCTGCAACACTTGGAAAAACGAACTGCCACGTCATTGATACCCTTTACCATAATGCCACTTTTGGACTTGGCAACCGCCGGCTTATTTTCCTTAATCTCCGACAGGGTCTCCAGTACCTTTTCATCGGTAATTTTCTTTTTCAGAGTCTTTCGGTATTCCTCCTGAAGACGGTTGATAATCTGTCCTTCCTTTAAGCCCCCATGTCCAATGGCCGCCAACAGAGAATCCCAATCACGAAAGCCATACTTCACCATACAGACATTCATAAACTCCGGCTTTAAAAGGTCACTTAAAACAATACTCTTTGTCCTGCAGTAGTTGGACAAAAGCTCCTTACCCCGGACAATATTATCCTCCTTAAGCTCTGTCTTAAACCACTGATTAATTTTATTCTTAGCCTGAGTACTCTTTACTAAGGACAGCCAGTCACGACTTGGTCCCTTAGAGTTCTGAGAGGTAATAATTTCAATACGGTCGCCATTCTGAATGACATAATCTATCGTAACCAGCTTTCCATTGACCCTGGCACCTACCATTTTATTACCTACAGCACTATGGATACTATAGGCAAAGTCAATCGGTGTAGAGCCATTTGGCAGGCTCTTTACATCTCCTGTCGGCGTAAAGCAGTAAACACTCTCGGCAAACAAATCCAAATCACTCTTTAAAAGACTTAAAAACTCCTTGTTGTCAGACATGTCTCTTTGCCATTCCAGAATCTGCTTCAACCAGTTTAGCTTCTCCTCTTCGCTATCCGCAGACTTTCTTCCGTCAATACCCTCCTTATACTTCCAGTGGGCAGCAATACCATATTCTGCTGTCCGGTGCATCTCAAAGGTACGAATCTGAATCTCAAAAGGCTGTCCGGTCGGACCAATCAAGGTCGTATGCAGGGACTGATACATATTTGGCTTCGGCATTGCAATGTAATCCTTAAAGCGTCCCGGAATCGGCTTGTACATCTCATGAATCACGCCCAGTGCCGCATAGCAGTCCTTTACATCCTCTACAATAATCCGCACGGCAAACAAGTCATAAATCTGCTCCAGCGTCTTATTCTGATTAACCATTTTCTTATATATACTGAAAAAATGCTTTACTCTTCCATCAATCTTAGCTTCAATACCCGCATTTCTGATATGCTCTGCTACCTCAGCCTGAATCATCTTGATAAAGGCCTCTCTGTCACTCTTTCTTGCTTCTATTTTCTCTGTCAGGTCCTTATAGACCTCTGGCTCCAGATACTTTAAGGAAAGATCATCTAACTCTATCTTAATCTTAGAAATACCAAGTCTCTGGGCAATCGGTGCATAGATGTCCATCGTCTCTCTGGCCTTTTCCCTCTGCTTTTCCGGCTTCATATACTGAAGAGTCCGCATATTATGCAGGCGGTCTGCCAGCTTAATCAGGATAACACGGATATCCTTTGCCATTGCAAGGAACATTTTCCTCAAATTCTCTGCCTGGATTTCCAGCTTATCAGAGGAATAGTTTAACTGGGTCAGCTTGGTAACACCGTCCACCAAAAGAGCAATCTCTTCACCAAATTCTGCCTTCAGCTCATCTATGGTAAATATGGTATCCTCAACAACATCATGTAAAAGTCCGGCTACAATGGTTTCCTTATCAAGCTCCAGCTCAGCCAGAATAATACATACACAGATTGGGTGGATAATATAAGGCTCTCCTGACTTCCGCCTCTGGTCCTTATGGGCATCATAAGCCAGCCGATATGCCCTTTCAACTAAAGACAAATCCGCCGAAGGATGATATGCTTTGATTTTTTCAATCAGCTGCTCATAAAGCTTTCCCGGTTCTGTGAAATCTACCGGCATTTGCGGCATTTCATATCCATTTTCAATCCTTTCCACGGTCCCCGTCTGAATCCCATTTCCCTGAAACTCCATAAATCCACCACCTGTAAAACATATATAATTATAGATTATAAGTTTATTCTATGAAAAAATCAAGCTTTTTCAAGGTGCGATGCACGACATACGCATGAATGAATAAATTATGAACACCCCGTCCAGATTTTTGATATAATCAAAGAAAA
>NZ_LNAM01000182.1 GCF_001461035.1 Acetivibrio ethanolgignens
AAAAAAGTAGTGGTTTCATGTACCTGGGGCTAGCCGTCGCGCCAGCGACTTGGTACAATGTGAAAAAGCTTTGCAAAACATGGTTGCACAAAGGAGAATGCTATGGGTCGATGGATAGATTATGAGCTTCTGGACTGGGAATATTTAAAAAAACGCTATGGAATGGATGAAAATGGTATCATTACGGTGCCAACAGCTTCTCCTAATAACTGTGAGGGACGCTGTATTGTAAAAATTCAATTAAAGGATGGGAAAATCAAAGGAATTATAACAGATGATGCACCGGAAACACAGAGCTGTCCACAGATTCGGGCGTGTATCCGGGGACGCCATTATCTGGATACTTTTTTACATAAAGACAGACTCCTATATCCAATGAAGCGGGTTGGAAAGCGGGGCGAAGGAAAATTTGAGCGGATAAGCTGGGAAGAAGCCCTGGACACCATAGCCAGAGAAAACTGCCGGATTCGAGATACCTATGGGTCAGCCTCCCGGTATGTAAATTATGCAACCGGCTATGAAATGTGCTCGGCTGTACCGGCTTATATGATGCGGCGGCTTTTAAATCTGGATGGTGGATTTTTGCGTTACTATAATAACTATAGTAATTCTCCGTCTACGGTAGCCACTAAGCTGATGTATGGCACAGATGAGACTGGAAATACACCGGAGGACTATGAAAATTCAAAGCTCATTCTTTTGTGGGGACATAATCCGGCTGAGACACTGTGCGGTGGCAATTTTAATTATTATTTGAAAAGGGCAAAGGAAAAGGGAGCCAGGATTGTTGTCATTGACCCAAGGTATTCCGATACAGCAGCAGCTTTTGCTGATGAATGGATTGCACCGCTGCCGACGACAGACAGTGCCCTGTCGGATGCGATGGCTTATGTGATTTATACGAAGGGGCTACAGGATCAGGAATTTCTGGATACCTATTGTATTGGCTTTGATGATAAAACACTGCCGGAGGGAGTGCCAGAAGGTGAATCCTATCTTTCCTATCTGCTTGGAAAGCAGGATGGTATAAGAAAGACTCCGGAATGGGCAGAAAGGATTACTGGTATTTCTGCCAGCACGATAGAAAGGCTTGCGGTGGAATATGGGACGACAAAGCCGGCGGCTATTTTAGAGGGCTATGGAGCTGGGCGGCATGCCTATGGAGAACAGTTTTCCAGAGGCTTGATTACCCTTGCCTGCATGACAGGAAATGTAGGTATAAGAGGTGGTTCGGCAGCTGGCGTAGGGCAGTGCGGCTATGACTGCCGGGAGCTTCCTGTAGTACCACCGCCGGTAGAGGATAGGGTTAAGGTGCAAATTCCCTGCTACCTTTGGACTCAGGCAGCAGAAAACGGTACACAGATGACAGTAAAGGATGGCCTTAAACAGGGAGATCATCTGGACAGCAGCATTAAAATGATTTTTAATCTAGCCGGAAACTGCCTGATTAACCAGCATGGTGATTGCAACTATACCAGAAGGCTTTTAGAGGATGAAAGCAAGGTAGAATTTATTGTATGCAGTGATATTTTTATGACAGCCAGTGCCCGCTATGCGGATATTTTGCTGCCGGGGACTTCTATGCTGGAAACAGAAAATATAACAGCGGTGGCATCAAATTTCGATGTAGTTTTTAAGATAAATCCGGTAATTAAGCCCCTTGGTGAATGCCGCTTTGACTATGACTGGATGTGTGAGCTGGCAAAACGGCTGGGGCTTTATGAAGAATTCAGCGAAGGAAGGAGCCTTAGAGAATGGCTTCTGGAGGCTGTTCTAGAGCTAAGAAAGGCATATCCGGCTTTTTCGGATTATGAGGAATTTTCTAAAAAGGGTGCTTACCGGGTAGCCCATGAAAGGGCAAAGATAGCCTTTGAAAAAGAAAGAAAGGAGCCGGAAAAGTATCCGTTTCCAACAGCTTCCGGCAGGATTGAACTATTTTCCAGGCAGCTATATGAAGAAGGAGAATTGCTGGAAAAGCCGGCGATACCGAAATATATCCCAGCCTGGGAAGGACCGGAGGACCCTCTTAAAGAGAAATATCCGTTACAGTGTATTGGTTTTCATACAAAGGCCAGGACTCATTCTGTGCATGACAACAATCCAATGATTAATGCGCTGATCCCCCAAAGCATGTGGATGAATCCAACAGATGCAAGGAAAAGACAGATTACGGATGGTGAAAAGGCTCTGGTATTTAATGGCCGTGGACAGCTTCAGATTCCGGTAAGGGTGACAGACAGGATTGTAAAGGGAGTTGTGGCGATTCCGCAAGGAGCATGGTTTACACCGGATGGGTCCGGCACCGATATCAGAGGCTGTATTAATACATTGACCTCACTACGGCCGACAGCCATCAGTAAGGCCAATGCCCAGCATACGAATCTCGTTGAGGTAAAAGGCCTGCATAGCATGGGAGAGCATATCGAGCAGGTATCAGGGGTATGTACTGGCTGTATGGCCTGCGTGGCAGCCTGTCAGAGTGAGCATAATCTGCCGCCTGGAGTAAGCTACATAAGAGTAAGAAGTACTGGCCGGGTAGAGACCTGTCACCAATGTACGGATGCAGCCTGCGAGAAGGCCTGCCGCCAAAAGGCGATTATAAGGGATGAAAAAGGAAGAGTATTTGTTCGAGAGGAATTATGTATTGGCTGCAGGAGCTGTGAAAGAAGCTGTAGTCAGGGGATGATTCATATTTTTGAAGCAGAGACAGGAAGAAAAGCAGGTAAGTGCGATTTGTGCAGGGAGAGGCAGCAGGAGGAAAGAATGCCGGCCTGCATAGAAGCTTGTCCTCTTCGAAGCCTTGAAAAAAAGAGCAGCTGTACCACTATATGCCCCGGCAGCAGGATGTAAATGGATATGAGGATATCTCAAGCTTGGGATATCCTCTTTGAACATTTTTATATTAATTTCCTTGCTTGACTACGACTTCGAGATAATCCAGTAAAATATTAATAAAATCGGAACCTTTGATTCGTCCCAGACCACCTTGACTACAGGAAATCTCGTCATAGTGTTTGACAGCATCATGTCTTATATTTTTTCCATTAATCAGAACTGGAACCGGATCACCGCTGTGCTCACGTCTTTCACATGGTGTAGAATGGTCAGCGGCAAGAGCGACAATTACATTATCAGAAGTGATTTTCTTGATTTCTTCAAGACAAATCCCAATCATTTGGTCATATTTTTCGATAGCTGCTACCTTGCCTGTCGGGTTATTGTCATGACCCATTAAATCAGTAGCTTTAAAATGAAGTACGACCAAATCATTATTCTTCAAAGCCTCGGCAGCAAGGGTTGCTTTGCCATAAATATCAGTATCAATATTTCCTGTGAAGCTCTGGTCAGTACGAATATCAAAGCCCGCAAGACTAGCAACACCAAGTACCGTACTTTCAGAAGCAATACAGCAGGCTTTGAAACCAAGTTTTTTTGTAATCTTTTCAATTTGTGGCATCTGACCGGCTCCTCTTGTTAAAATACCATTTGCCGGAAGTAGTCCACTCTTTTCACGTTCCTTGTTGATTGGATGCTCCTTTAGAATCTCATGAACTTTTTTGAGCACTCGATTCAAAATTTCCGCTGTTCTTTCTGCTTCCTTTGAGTGGTCTAATGCAACAGACTCCTTGACTGGCAGGTTCTCTTTTTTAGGATCTGTATCTGAAATACGATCAGAAAGCTGTGCTCCGCGAAGTACTAATACTGCCCTGTGTTCTGTCGCTTCTTTCTTCTTATTACGGAGCAAAAGAGCATATTCGGCAGATGGAAAATATGGAGTTTGGAACTTTGAATTTTGGTGCTACAAATTTTATTGGGGTCTATTTGTTACCTGAAGTGATTGCAAAGTTTCATGATATTTATCCCAATATTACAATTAATATGGTTATTAATTCTTCAAAGAATATTTTTGAAATGCTTCAGAAAAATCAACTAGAATTTTTCTTTGCCTCTGATTATGTCATTAGTGATACGAAACGATATTTGGTAAATAAATATTGTGTAGATGAGTTAAAATTGATTGTAGGAAGCAAACATCCCCTTTTTGCTCAAAATTCCTGCTCACTTTTTGATGTGCAGAAAGAACTGTATATTACAAAGAATAAAAAATCTTCGCAATATCGATTCTTAGAAGGAATTTTTTCTCAATATGGATTTCATTTTAATAAAGAATTATATATTAGTCATCAGGAGGCAATCAAAGAGTCGGTAATCCATAATATAGGTATTTCTGTTATGTCTTCTAAAATGGTAGAACGCGAGGTACAGGCGGGATTGTTAAGCACTCTTAATTTTGAGGAAACTAGTATCAAAAGAAATATACAGTATGTACAAATGAAAGATAAGGTTTTGACTCCAGCAGCACAGAAATTTTTGGAGCTTGTAAATTCAGACTAAGCACCATTCTATAAAAAGGGGAGTATCATCAATCATGAAATGACACTCCCTTTTAGTGTTTTATGCATCAGCAACTTCAATAAAAGCGTTGATTTCCTTTACCAGCTCATCTGCATCAATGCCGTGTACCATGCAGGCTTCCTCCAGGCTTTCTGCCTGTGCGGAAGGACATCCAAGGCAGTGCATACCAGCATGCATTAAAATCGGAATAGCGTTCTGATGCTCAGTAATTAGCTGACCGATTAACATATCCTTCGTTACCTGTGCCATATTAGCTTCCTCCTTATATACAGTATTATTGCATGTCTGCTTTATTATATTCCAGAAAAGGGAAGGTGTCAATAAAATTGCTTTTTAGAAGGGGATAATTTATAATATAAAGAAAACTTTCGGGAAATAAAAGCAATAGAAAGAACTAGGAGAGAAAAAATTGAATTTACGAAGGACAGAAAAAACGGATAAGGAAAAGATTCTGAGAATTTACAACCAGGCAAAAGCATATTTTAAGGAAAATAACATTGACCAGTGGCAGGACGGATATCCCAACCAGGATAGCCTGGAAGCAGACTGCCAGAGCGGAATTTCCTATATAGCAGAGGAAAATGGTGCAGTGATTGCAACGGCAGCTGTTATCTTTGGAACGGAAAAAACTTATGATATCATATATGAAGGCTCCTGGCTCAGTGATGCTAAGAAGTATGGAATTATTCACAGGATTGCCGTAGCTGCAGAGGAAAAAGGAAAGGAAGTTGCGGTGTGGCTTTTAGGACAGGCAGAGAGTATGTGCCGTGCCAGAGGAGCCAGATATATGCGGGCAGATACCCACGAAGATAATAAGTCTATGCAGCGGCTTCTTGCAAAATGTGGTTATCAGCGGTGCGGAATTATTTATCTGGAGGATGGAGCCAAAAGAATAGCTTATGAAAAAAGGATAGAGGCACTTATTTTGGAAGGCTGTGTGGATTCTGTCGAGTCTGCGATAGCTGCTTTCCGTGGTGGGGCAGACAGACTGGAGCTGTGCAGCGGCCTGGTTATAGGCGGTCTTTCACCGTCTGTCGCTTTATTTGACAGGGTAAAGGCATATGTTGATATTCCGGTAAGGGTACTCTTAAGACCCCGGTTTGGTGATTTCCTATATTCAGAGGAGGAAATGGGTATTCTGGAAGCTGAAGTAAGAGAATTTGTAAAACACGGAGCAGATGGTATTGTAATTGGCTGTCTGAAGGGAGACGGCACAATAGATGAGGAAAAGATGAGGCGGCTGATAGAAGCTGCTCAGGGAGCAGGGGTGACACTTCATAGAGCCTTTGATATGACAAGAGAGCCTATGGAGGCACTTTTTACGGCAAAAGAGCTGGGAGTTGATACCATATTAACCTCCGGTCAAAAGGATAATGCCAGGAATGGAAAAGAGCTTTTAAATGAATTGGCAGGGGCAGCAGGAGAAATAGATATTATGGCAGGAGCAGGTATTGATGCGGCTGTCATAGAAGAACTGCTTTTGGAAACAGAGCTTCAGGCTTTTCATATGTCGGGAAAAGTAACTTTGCCAAGCCGGATGGAATGGCGGCAGGAAAAGATAGGTATGGGATTGCCGGGAATCAGTGAATATGAAATTTTCAGAACAGACGAAGAAAAAGTAAGAAAAGCAAAAAAACTGATGGCAAAATGCACAAAAACAAGATGAGAAAATCGGATGATTTGCATAAAGTTGTGCAGAATATCAAAAAAATATTGCAAAATTCATATCAATGTGCTACTATAAGCTTGCAAATAGGAAACGGTTCCGGTAAAGTTTCCGGAATGGTTTTCGAAAAAGTAACGTAACAAGCATCTATTTAAGAAAAGAGGAGAAAAGTTATGAAATTGAAAAAAGTATTAGCTTTAGGTTTATCCGTTGCAATGCTGGCTTCTATGATGACAGGCTGCGGCACTAAGACAGATACACCAGCTGAGTCTGGAGCACCTGTAAGTGAGGCACCTGCAGAGGTTGACGCATCTAAGGGCTCTGTTTATTACTTAAACTTCAAGCCTGAGGTTTCTGAAATTTGGGAAGAGCTGGCTGCTAAGTATACCGAGGAGACAGGGGTTCCTGTTAAGGTTGTTACAGCAGCCTCCGGTACTTATGAGCAGACTCTGATGTCTGAGGTTGCTAAGACAGAGGCACCTACCTTATTCCAGATTAACGGACCAATCGGTTATAATAACTGGAAGGATTACTGTGCTGATTTATCCGGCACACAGCTTTATGACTGGCTGTTAGACAAGAGCCTTGCTGTTACCGCTGGTGATGGTGTATATGGTATCCCTTATGTTGTAGAGGGCTACGGTATTATCTATAACAACAAGATTTTAACCGATTACTGTGCATTAGATGGTGCAGTTATTTCCTCGCCAGAGGATATTAAGAACTTTGACACCTTAAAGAAGGTTGCAGAAGATATGCAGGCAAGAAAAGATGAGCTGGGTATTGAGGGTGCTTTTGCATCTACCTCCTTCGCACCAGGTGAGGACTGGAGATGGCAGACACATCTTGCTAACCTTCCTATCTACTATGAATTCAAGGACAAGGGTATCGGCAATGCAGATACAATTGATTTAACCTATGCTGACAACTATAAGAACATATTTGATTTATACATCAATAATTCCTGTACAGCTCCTACTATGTTAGGAAGCAAAACTGTAAACGACTCCATGGCTGAGTTTGCACTTGGAAAGGTTGCATTCGTACAGAATGGTAACTGGGGCTGGGGACAGATTAGCGGAACAGAAGGCAATGTAGTAAAAGAAGAGGACGTTAAGTTCCTTCCTATCTATACAGGTGTAGCAGGAGAAGAAAGCCAGGGCTTATGTACCGGTACAGAGAACTTCTTCTCTATCAACAGCCAGGCTTCTGCTGAGGACCAGGCAGCTTCCATCGCTTTCGTTGAGTGGTTATTCTCCAGCGAAACAGGTAAGGATTATGTTACTAACAAGTTAGGCTTTATCGCTCCATTCTCTACCTTTGGTGAGGGCGAGACACCTACTGATCCGTTAGCACAGGAAGTTCTGAAATACATGGGCGATAGCGGCTTAACAAGTGTTTCCTGGAACTTCACAGCATTCCCAAGCCAGACCTTTAAGGATAACTTAGGTTATGCATTACTTGATTATGCACAGGGTACTGGTAACTGGGATGGCGTAGTATCAGCGTTTAAGGATGGCTGGACATCTGAAAAGGCTGCAACCAAGTAATTCATTGTAAGTAAAAATTGAGGGTGAGTGAGCTAGACTTACTCACCCTCTTTTTACAGAGAGAAGGAGTGTCCTCTATGCAGAAATCCATTAAAAAATATTTCCCCCTTTTTGCATTGCCTACCCTGGTAGCTTTTGCAATCGCATTCCTGATTCCCTTTATTATGGGTATCTATCTTTCCTTTACCGAATTTAAGACGGTAACCAACGCGACCTTTGTCGGTTTAAAAAATTATACCAGAGCCTTTCAGGATAAGGAATTCTTAACGGCTCTCTGGTTTACTGTAAAATTTACGCTGGTTTCTATTATTAGTATTAACTTTTTTGCTTTTACTGTAGCGATGCTTTTAACAAAAGGCATCAAGGGAACGAATCTGTTTCGTACAGTATTTTTCATGCCAAACTTAATCGGTGGTATTGTGCTTGGATACATCTGGCAGCTGATTATCAACGGTGTGTTAGCTCCATTGGAAAGAACCATTACTTTCAGCCCGACCTATGGCTTCTGGGGCTTAGTTGTACTTATGAACTGGCAGCTGATAGGATATATGATGATTATATATATTGCCGGAATACAGAATATTCCAGGAGATTTGATTGAGGCAGCGAAGATAGATGGTGCTAATCCATGGCAGATTTTAAAGAATGTTACCATTCCGATGATTATGCCATCCTTTACCATCTGTTTATTCCTTACCTTGACAAATTCCTTTAAGCTTTTTGACCAGAACCTGGCTTTGACGGCAGGTCTTCCGGCAAAGAAAACAGAAATGCTGGCTCTTAATATCTACAATACCTTCTATGGCCGTGTTGGCTGGGAGGGTGTTGGTCAGGCAAAGGCGGTACTGTTCTTCTTAATGGTAGCAGTCATTGCGATCAGCCAGCTGGTATTAACAAGAAGTAAGGAGGTAGAGCAATAATGGGCGTAAGAAAAGCAAAATACGGATGGCTTTTGACAATAATTTTTTCTGTTTTATCAATATTGTTTTTAGCCCCGATTCTGATTGTATTTATGAATTCCTTTAAGGGACGGCTGTTTATCAGCCAGGCTCCTTTTGCCCTGCCGACAGCAGAGACCTTTTCCGGTCTTACCAATTATGTAGAGGGTATTGCAAAGACAGGATTTGTTTCTGCCTTTTTCCAGTCGCTTACGATTACTATATGTTCTGTTGCTGTAATCATTATTTTTACTTCCATGACGGCATGGTATATTATTCGTGTAAAGTCAACCTTTACAAATGCTCTGTATTATTTATTTGTATTTGCAATGATTGTGCCGTTCCAGATGGTTATGTTTACGATGTCTAAGATTGCCAATATGCTTCATCTTAACAATACACCAGGTCTGGTATTTATTTATCTGGGCTTTGGAGCAGGACTTGCGGTTTTCATTTTCAGCGGCTTTGTAAAGGGGATTCCTCTGGAAATTGAAGAGGCTGCTATGATTGACGGCTGCAATCCGGTACAGACCTATTTTGGAATTGTACTTCCGATTTTGAAGCCGACGGCCATTACGGTAGCGATTTTACAGACGATGTGGATCTGGAACGATTATCTGCTTCCATACCTGATTCTGGGTACGGAAAAGAAGACGATTCCGATTGCAGTTCAGTATCTCCGAGGTGGCTATGGCTCCATTGATATGGGAGCTATGATGGCAATGCTGGTGCTGGCAATTCTTCCGATTATTGTTTTCTATCTTGCGTGTCAGAAGTACATTATCGAAGGTGTAGTTGCTGGTGCTGTCAAGGGATAGAAGAAAGGTGGTTTATATGAGAGCGAGCGGCATATTATTAGCGGTGGCGAGTCTGCCGTCTGAATATGGTATAGGAACCTTCTCACGGGAGGCTTATGATTTTGTAGATATGCTTCACAGGGCTGGACAGAAGTACTGGCAGATACTTCCGCTGGGGCCGACTGGTTATGGAGATTCGCCGTATCAGTCCTTTTCTACCTTTGCAGGTAATCCTTACTTTATTGATTTGGTGGCCCTGACAGAGGAGGGACTTTTAGAGGAAGCAGAGTGCAGGGCTTGTGATTTTGGGAATAATAAACGATACATCAACTATGAAAAAATTTATCTGTCGCGTTTTTCACTGCTGAAAAAGGCCTATGAACGGTTTTTACAAAAAAATACCAGTGACTTTAAACGCTTTTGTAAAAGAAACGAGTTCTGGCTTCGTGATTACAGCTTATATATGGCTGTAAAGAATCATTTTGATGGTGTGAGCTGGGCAGAATGGGATGAGGATATCAAGCTTCGCCGGCCGGAGGCGATTGAGAAATATGAAAAAGAGCTTTCTGAGGAGATGGATTTCTACAGCTTCCTGCAGTACAAATTTGATGAGCAGTGGAGAGCTCTAAAGGAATATGCCAATGAGAAAGGTATTAAAATTATTGGTGATATACCGATTTATGTAGCCTTTGACAGTGCTGACAGCTGGGCAAATCCGAAGCTGTTCCAGTTTGATGAGGATAATATGCCGGTGGCAGTAGCTGGCTGCCCGCCGGATGGGTTTTCTGCTACCGGACAGCTCTGGGGCAATCCGTTATATGACTGGGATTATCACAAAAAGACGGGCTATGAATGGTGGATTCAGCGAATTTCCCACTGCTTTTATCTGTATGATATTGTACGGGTAGACCATTTCCGTGGCTTTGATGAGTATTATTCGATACCGTTTGGTGAGGAAACAGCCGTCAATGGTGTTTGGAAGCAGGGGCCTGGTCTTGAGCTTTTTGAAATAATTAAGGAGAGGATAGGTAATCTTCCAATTATTGCGGAGGATTTGGGCTTTTTGACAGACAGTGTGATAAAGCTGGTAAAGGATACCGGTTACCCAGGTATGAAGGTACTGGAGTTTGCCTTTGATTCCCGGGAAATCAGCAATTATCTGCCACATACCTATGAACGCAATTGTGTGGTTTATACGGGAACCCATGATAATGATACCCTGATGGGCTGGTATGAGAAGCTGAATCAGGAGGATAAGTGCCTGGCTGAGGACTATACCGGTAACTGCCACATTCCTGAGGAAAAAATTTATTGGAGCTTTATCCGCCTGGCTCTGGGCAGTGTAGCGGATACGGCTATTATTCCGATGCAGGATTATCTGGGGCTTGGGTCTGAAGCCCGGATGAATACTCCATCTACGTTGGGAGATAATTGGAAATGGAGAATGAGAAAGGACGAATTTACAGAGGAACTGGCAGAAAAAATGAAGCGTCTGGTCTGGATTTTTGGAAGAAATTAAATTTCGTTTGTGGTTAGAGAAGGAATCCGTTATACTAGTGATATAATCATTGGTATAACGGATTTTGGATTTCAGAGGGGCTTTTCGGAAAAATAGGTCTAGCCCTGGATGTCTGCTGTCTGGTTGTATCCATAGTTTGTCTGGTCCAAATGGACACCTCGAAAATGCTACTTGAAAATTCATAGAACGACAGGACGAAAATCATTTAAATTTGCTTGGTTGTGAAACCTTCACAATTCCAGATATCGGTTACAATGTCCTGGTAAAATTCAGGCTCATGACAGATGAGAAGGATACTGCCCTTGTATGCCTTCAGGGAACGCTTTAACTCATCCTTGGCATCAATATCCAGATGATTGGTCGGTTCGTCTAAAAGAAGGATGTTGCTTTCACGGTTGATGAGCTTACATAGGCGTACCTTTGCCTGCTCCCCACCGCTTAGTACTTTAACCATGCTCTCGATATGCTTAGTGGTGAGGCCGCATTTGGCAAGGGCAGAACGTACCTCATACTGGGTCAGGGAAGGAAATTCATTCCAGATTTCCTGAATACAGGTAATATTTTCCGTGTAAGCATGTTCCTGCTCAAAATAGCCGATTTCTAAGTAATCACCTAGGCTGGAGGTGCCACTGAGCGGTGGAATTAATCCTAGAATACTTTTTAAAAGAGTGGATTTGCCGATACCATTAGCACCAATCAGGGCGATTTTCTGTCCACGCTCCATCGTAAGATTCAGCGGCTTGGAAAGCGGTTCATCATAGCCAATGACCAAATCCTTTAATTCAAAAATATATTTTCCGGAGGTGCGGCCTTCTTTAAAACGGAATTCCGGCTTTGGATTTTCTTTTGCCAGTTCGATGACCTCCATTTTATTCAGCTTTTTCTGACGGGACATAGCCATGTTCCGGGTAGCGACTCTTGCCTTGTTTCTAGCAACAAAATCCTTCAGCTCATCAATCTCCTGTTGCTGACGCTTATAAGCAGCTTCCAGCTGTGCCTTTTTAACTGCATATACCTCCTGAAACTTATCATAGTTACCGACATAGCGGGTAAGCTCGGCATTTTCCACATGATAAATGAGATTAATCACACTGTTTAGAAAAGGAATATCATGAGAAATAAGAATAAAGGCATTTTCATAATCAATCAGGTATCGTTTCAGCCACTCAATATGCTGTTCATCCAAATAGTTGGTCGGCTCGTCCAGAAGCAGGATATCCGGCTTTTCTAAAAGAAGCTTGGCGAGCAGTACCTTAGTACGCTGGCCGCCGCTTAAATCAGTAACATCACGGTCAAGACCCAGTTCATCCAGTCCAAAGGCCCGGGCGATTTCATATACCCTGGAATCAATAATGTAAAAGTCATGAGAATCCAGATAATCCTGGATTTCTCCCAGCTCCTCCATCATGGTTTCCAGTTCCTCTGGGGAGGCATCACCCATGGAATCACAGATTTCGTTCATTCGTTCTTCCCGTTCCAGTAAAAATTGAAAGGCGGATTTTAATGCATCGCGGATAGTCATACCCTTTTCCAATACCGTATGCTGATCCAGATAGCCGACGCGGACATTTTTAGACCATTCGATTTTACCATCATCCGGCTGTAGCTTTCCAGCAATGATATTCATAAAAGTAGATTTTCCTTCACCATTGGCTCCGATAAAACCGACATGCTCACCCTTTAAAAGGCGGAAGGATACATTATTATAAATAGCCCGGTCACCAAAGCCGTGGCTTAGATCCTGTACGTTTAAAATACTCATTTGTGGTTCCTTTCTGTAAATACAACTTGCTTTGCCGGTTCCGGCATATTAGTATCTACAGTTTATACGATAATACCTTTATTGACAAGTCTTTTTCTCTATGCTATCATTACCAGCAATTTGAAGGATTAAAAAAGGTATTCAAAATAAAACAAAATTTTGCATAAATATACAAAAATAATCCTCTGGTAGGATGGAATTTGAAAGAATTTGTAGTAAAATGATCTACAGAGAGGAGGAAAAAACAACATATGGTAGAGTGGGACAAAGAAAAAGCGATTTATTTCACCAACATTAAGCAAGGGCTTGACAGCTATGACAATGAAATTGTCTGGATGGGAGAGCAGGAAGCCTTTGACTTTTTTTGCCGGAAATGCAAGGAAGCAAAGGAAGGAAGCGTATTTGCCGATTTTTATTATTCTCGTTTGGAGGAACGGTCTAAGGAAATTGTAGACCAGGTACTGTCAGAAGAAGAGAGGCAGTATGTAAGGAGTCTGGCAGACCAGATTATTTATCCGCTGGATGAAAAGCTTCTTAAGATTATTACCCGGCTCAATGCAAAAAAAATCCTGTTTTCAACGATTTATTTTACAGGAGAAGCAAAAGAGCGGAGTACCTGGTGGGGAAACTATAACCAGGAATATGTAGTGTTTCGGGAAAAAATTTAAAAAGAGGAGAAAAAGACAGGCCGGAGTGATGAAAAGCTCTGGTCTGTTTTACATAAAGGTGATACAATAGAGAAAAGGTATTAAAAAGGGGGAAAATTATGCAGCACGAGGTTAGAAAACAACAAAAATTACTGGATAAAAATGGTTTTATCCGGGAGCCGGGTTTTGCTAGAAATCTGGTGTGGGAATATAACCGTGAGGATATTCATGCACCTAAGTTCCGGATTAAGGAATGGGATTATTATCTGGTGCAGAATGAGGACTTTGCAGTAGCTTTTACGATTTCAGATTTGGGATACCTGGGACTTGTCAGTGTATCCTTCTTGAATTTAAAGGAAGGATGGGAAAAGACAAACACAGTTCTGGATCTACTTCCTATGGGCAGCTACAAGCTGGGACGACATTCAGATTATGGAAATGCAAGATTTAAAAATAAAAAGATGATGCTGGCCTATAAAACAGAACCGGCAGTAAGAGCAGAAAACGGGGAAGTGGCGACACCGGCAAAGAGGTATATTTTATGCAGGTACCCAAGCTTTTATGAGGGAAAGGATTTTGAAGTCAAAATCTGTCTGGAGCAGCCAGAAATGGAATCCATGTGCATTGCAACACCATGGAAGGAAGAACCTACGGCCTTCTACTATAACCAGAAGATTGCCTGTATGCCGGCCAGAGGCTATGCGAAGCTGGGAGAAGAAAGGTTTGAATTTTCGCCAAAACGTGATTTTGGGGTACTGGACTGGGGACGTGGTGTGTGGACCTATGATAATGTCTGGTACTGGGGCATAGGAAGCGGCCAGGTTAATGGTGTACCATTTGGCTTTAATCTGGGCTATGGCTTCTCCGATAGAAGCTCGGCAACAGAGAATGTAATTTATTATGATGGAAGGGTTCATAAGCTTGCAGAGGTTGACTTTGGTATTCCGAAGTGGGGGCCAGGAGAGCTGGATTACGACTATTTGAAGCCGTGGCATATAACCTCCAGCAATGGGCGTTTTGAGGCTGAGCTGCTGCCGGTACTAGACCGACAGGCAGATATTAATGCCGTGGTGATATCAAGTGCCCAGCATCAGATTTTTGGAAAAATGACAGGAAAAGCTGTACTGGATAATGGGGAGATTATTGAAATGAAGGATTTCCCGTGTGCAGTAGAGGTTATTCATAATAAGTATTAAGTAAAACAGAGAAAAGGAGCTACCAGGGTGACCATCGGGAAATAGGAAACAAAAGGCGAGTTTTTCCCTACCGGACACGCGGTTCGGTAAGTAAGGGTGGTGCTGAGGTTTTGATTCAAAGGTGAATGGGAAGATAGGATAAGGAGGATGATAAAAATGAAGGGATTTAGAAAGGATTTTTTATGGGGTGGAGCGACTGCTGCAAATCAGTTTGAGGGTGCCTGGAATGTAGATGGAAAGGGGGCAGCTGTTTCTGATATGTGTACTAACGGCTCTCATACTTCGCCAAAGAGGATTACGCCAGTTTTCGAAGAGGGAACCTTGTATCCAAGCCATGAGGCAATTGATTTCTATCATCATTATGAAGAGGATATTGCTTTGTTTGCAGAAATGGGCTTTAAGGTATTCCGCTTATCCATTGCGTGGACCCGTATTTTCCCAACAGGTATGGAGACAGAGCCAAATGAGGCAGGACTCAGCTTTTATGACAGGGTACTTGATACCTGCAAAAAATATGGGATTGAGCCGTTAGTTACAATTTCCCACTATGAAATGCCATATGCCCTGATAGAAAAATATAACGGCTGGGAGGGCAGAGAGTGTATTGACTGCTATGTACGGTACTGCGGGGTTATTTTTGAGCGGTATAAGGATAAGGTAAAATACTGGCTGACCTTTAATGAAATTAATGGTGGAACCATGCCAATGGGGACAGTGTTGTCATTGGGAACTATCAGGGGCTATAACGGGCCGATAACACAGGTTCCGGATAAGCCACAGGAGCGTTTCCAGGCACTTCATCATCAGTTTATAGCAAGTGCAAGAGCTGTTAAGCTGGCCCATGAAAAATATCCACAGTTTAAGATGGGTAATATGAATATTTTCGCAACCATGTATCCATATACCTGCAACCCGGATGATATCATAAAGACGCAAAAGCGGATGCAGGTTGTTAACTGGTTTTGCTCTGATGTGCAGGTTCGAGGTGCTTATCCATGCTATATAGAAAGGTTTTTTGAAGAAAATAAGATTCATGTTAAAATGAAAGAAGGAGATGTGGAAACATTAAAGGAAGGTACAGTCGACTTTTATACCTTTAGTTACTATATGAGCACCTGTGTGGCCACGGATGAGGTCACAGACAAGGCCAGCGGCAACCTGATAGGTGGTGTGAAAAATCCTTATCTGGAGGCTAGTGACTGGGGCTGGCAGATTGACCCGAAGGGCTTAAGGTATACGCTCAATGAGATCTATGGTCGTTACCAGATTCCGATTATGGTTGTAGAAAATGGTCTGGGTGCTTGCGATAAGAAGGAAGCCGATGGATCTGTTAATGACGATTATCGTATTGATTACCTAAAAAGGCACATTGAGCAGATGAAGGAGGCTGTAAAAGATGGCGTGGATTTAATGGGCTATACGCCATGGGGCTGCATTGATTTGGTAAGTGCCTCTACCGGAGAGATGGCAAAACGTTATGGTTTCATCTATGTTGACAAATATGATGATGGCACTGGCACTTTGGAGAGAAGCCGAAAGAAATCCTTCTACTGGTATAAAAAGGTAATTGCAAGTAACGGAGAAGATTTGGATTAATTAAACAGAGGCAGAGAAAGAAAAAGACAGACCAGAGTGATGGAAACTCTGGTCTGTCTTAGGCAGCGTGATACAAAGCTATGTTTGTGGCTGTTCGTGCTTTTTGTATTTTTTCTTCCTTTTATATAACACCTCATCAGCTTTTTTAATAATAGAATCGACACTCTCTCTGCCATCGTTTGTTGTATAGCTTCCTACAGTAATAGTAAGGTTATATGGTTTTTTCTTTGCCTCACATAGGTTAAGCAGTATGGTATTGATTTCTTCATTGATGGTATCTAAATCAAAGCTGCATTTTTCTGATTTTATCAAAATAAATTCATCACCACCATAGCGGGCTCCAAAAAAGTTATACTTGGCACATATATTTTGGATAGCCTCTGCCATACATACAATTGCGGAATCTCCCTCAATATGGCCATAGGTATCATTGATTAGCTTAAATTTATTTCCATCAAGCATAAAAATGGTTAAAGGATTGTCTTGGGAAGTATTTGTAAGCTTTTCCTCCATAAATAGCATGGCACGCCGCCGATTATTCATTCCGGTAAGTGCATCATTATAAATCATTGCTCCCTGAATCTCTGTGAAGACAATGTAATAGGCAGTTGCTATTGCTGGTGCCAAGATCGGCATTCCTGCCAACCATGTCTGAAGGATCCCTGCAGCCAGTGGGAAATATATAAATGAAGCTAAATTAAAATACTGTTTCCTTTTGGAAATTTGCTTTTCCTTAAAGGCACTGACATATGCAGTAGCGGATGAAAGTACATTATACATTAAGGAAATAATGGATATGGATATAAGCATTGGTCCACGCTGGTAACGGTTTGCTTGGTCAATATAAAAGACCCATCCGGTCAAAGGCGAGGATAGACATAGGAAAAGTACGATACCTATAGGAGTATAGGCTAAGATTTTCCATTTTGTTGTAATAAATCCTTTATTAGTGCGAAGCTGTACAAATATAAACCAACAGAACCCAGATAAAGTCAGGGATGAAAGTGATACCATATTTGCTAGATAGTCAATTGTTTTTGAGTAAAAGGAGTCATTGTTTTCAATAATAAGACCAGCAAGGCCGGCTGTTATGAATAAAATATAACACAGGAGTGAATGCTTAAGGGCTTTTACCTCCTGCTCGCTGCCTGAATCCATAGTCAGGTTTTTTCGAATGACTCCAACAATGATAAGGCAAAAAATATCTTCGATAATATATGTAATAAGCATACGGCTATCCATGGTGCTATTTACTCCTTTGAATTTTTTTTAATTTTACACTTTCCTGTTATTTTTTGCAAGAAGTATTTGATTACTTTTAGGAAATAAAAACTGCCTTTGAGATAAGGAGGATTTGTGTTATAATTGAGAAAATCTAGTTTAAAAGGAGGAAAAAGAAATGAGCGTATTATTTATGGAATATCCAAAATGTACTACCTGTCAGAAGGCAAAGAAGTGGCTGGTTGACAACCAGGTTGATTTTGAGGACAGGCATATTGTAGAGCAGAAGCCATCAAAGGAGGAGCTAAAGCAGTGGTATGAAAGAAGTGGGCTGGAATTGAAAAGATTTTTCAACACCAGTGGACAGATATACCGCCAGATGGAGCTTAAGGACAAGCTGCCTTCGATGTCGGAGGAGAAGCAGCTTGAGCTGCTGTCTTCCAATGGGATGCTTGTAAAGCGGCCGCTTATTGTAAGTGAGAATACTGTGCTAGTGGGATTTAAAGAGGCCGAGTGGAAGGAAAGGCTGAAATAGATGTTAAAGGACAAGGATATTCGGGAGCCTTTGTTTGAGTTTTTTGAGGAAACCTATGGAAAGGTCCGGATTATAGAAGAAAAACAAATCGGAAAATCACGGGCTGATATTATGATGGTGCTGGAGGATTCCCTAATGGGAATCGAGATTAAGAGCGATGCAGATACCTATGCCCGTCTGGAGCGGCAGGTCAAGGACTATAACCGTTTTTTTGATTACTGTGTCATCGCTGTCGGCAGTAGTCATGCCCTCCATGTAGATGAGCATGTGCCGGAATTCTGGGGAATCATTACGATTGAAGAGAAGGGAGAAAAGCTGGATTTTTACATTAAGCGTCAGCCTCTGCCGAATCCGAAGCGGGAAAAGAAGGTAAAGCTTCGTAATCAGCTGTCCTTTCTGTGGCGGCCGGAGCTGGCACATATCCAGGAGATAAATAGAATGCCTAAATATAAGGCAAAGAGTAAGCTGTTTGTGATTGAGAAAATTATGGAAAAGGTAGAGCTTGCGACCTTGAAGCAGCAGATATCTACAGAGCTTTTTGAGCGGGATTATACTACTATCGAGCAAAGAATTGCGGAATACAAGGAGGAAAAGAGATAGAACCTTACGAATATTGCTGTCCCCCTCTGCATACATTGTAAAAAAGCATGTATGAGGGGATTCTTTTGAAAGGTTACATAGAAGAGAGAGCAGTAACGATAGCAAATTATATTATTGAAAATAATGCTACTGTTCGGCAGACGGCGAAGCAGTTTGGTATCAGTAAGAGTACCGTACATAAGGATGTGACCGAAAGACTTTTGATTATTAATCCAGTGCTGGCAGGCAAGGCAAGAGCCGTATTGGATTTGAATAAATCAGAGCGTCATATCCGGGGTGGGCTGGCTACAAAGGAAAAATATCTTCATCAGAATTAAAAAAAGGGCTTGTGCATCGCACAGGCCCTTTGAAGTACATTTTATTTTGCTAAACGAAAATAGTTTAAGGTAGAAGTGCCTACGGTACGGTTAATCTTGCACTGGCTGCCGTTCCACTTCCAATTTTGTTCGATTAAGGTTACAGTGTCATCCTCATTAACCTTTTTAACAATAGACCAGTGACCGTTTTTATAAGCAATATCTCCCTCCCTTGGAGACTTGACAGAAGTAATTTTATCACCCTCGTAGGTCTTTGGTGTGGAACCACCAAAAAGATTGTATACGGAAACGTCATAGACTTTCTTGTAATATTTTTTAATAAATGCGGCACAGGAGTAAGTAGCACTGCTACCGTCATTGCTGCCCTTACGATAGATAGCATCGACACCGTTAAAGGTATCTGCTACAAAGCCGGTCTTTGTAATCGTTAAGGCTTTCTCCTTATAGCTAACCGCTTCTTTGTCCTCTGCTTCATCCTTCTCCTCATTATCAGAAGCTTCAGTAGTCTGTTCTGCTGCGTAAGCAACGGTAGGTGCAGGAAGTACAGCACTGCTGATAGCAGCGGTTGTCAGTAATAAAACTAAGAATTTCCCCCAATTTTTTCTCATTTGTTACAATTTCCTTTCTAAATCTGTAGAACCCGTGAATTTAATATAACAAATTTTGAAAGAAATTGCAACAAAAAATTAATAATTTCGTAATAATTTTTCTGGCGGCTCTAAAAGCTCGTTGATATAGCCCGTCATGGGCTCACCGGAAAGTAGCCGGACTAAAACATCTCTGTCCCAGAGAATTACATTATTTGCCAAAGCTAGTGCTTCTGCATTCCTGGTGAAGGTGGAATTAGTGACGACCAGCCCTTTTTGGGCTTGATAGTAAGCCATGGAGCCGATGACCTCCTGTACGGCCTTTACGCCGATATTTGCCTGATAACGCTTTGCTTGGACAGCAATCGTTAAATTCTTCTTTTGTAGAATTAAATCTGCACCATAATCATTGGAGGTCTTTGTCGTTTTTGCAAGAAAGCCCATATGCTCAAAATGTATTTTTAAAAATTCTTCAAATTCCTGCCCAGTCATTTTATCAATCCGATGAATAGAAAAATGCAGAACCTTCCAGAGTATAAGCTTATGAAAGAGCCAGCGAAGAAACAATAAAAGAATAAGTACAAAAACAAACAAGTAAACAGGATTATAGTTCCGGAAAAATAAAAAAAGCAGGAATGTAAGTACCAGGGCTTCTGCTATTGTAAATACAGTCCTTTTGATGTAATATTTCATGTGTGATACCTCTTTACTACGATAAATACTACTAAGTAGTATAGCTTTTTTTAGAAAAAAAGTATAGACTTATGGTACAATTAATTTTGTAAGGAGGAATTTATATGATGTTGGGGTCAAAAGCCCCGCTATAGTACCTTGAAAAGTTCATATATTTTGTAG